>NZ_JBSGTR010000054.1:0-42443 GCF_053607505.1 Rhodococcus sp. NPDC055112 | reverse complement strand
AGTTCGGCGAGCTTGTCGAGGGCGGCGTTGGCGCCTGCGACGTAGGCGGCGTGGTGCTTGTCGTGGTGCAGCTCCATGATCTTGCCGGAGATGTGCGGCTCGAGGGCGGCGTAGTCGTAGGGCAGTTCAGGCAGCGAGTAGACAGACACGAGGGTCCCTTCCTTACGGGCGCGCACGCCCGGCGTGTACCAAGTTCGATTTTGGGTCGATCCTTCTCGGGCATAACCCAATCTCATTCGTACACCGTCCGCAAGATTTGCGACCAGGCGGGCGCGGATGCGAGCGAGGCGTCCCGGGGCGGGCGCAGGACGCCCCGATTTCCGACACCGGTTCGTCCGGTCGGTAAACAAAACCTTAATATTGGGTGGTGCTCCGACTGCAACACGTTTCCGTGCGCGCGTCATCGCCGCCTCGGATCGAGTTCGGCGGGGCCAATCTCCTTCGCGCGATCGCGGTGCTCGCCGTCATCTATTCGCACATCTCGTACTACCTGATCGACGACCTCGGCTCCGGCTGGTGGTTGATCGACGGCGTCTACACGGTGCTGGTCGCCGGCGGGGGACTCAACCAGCATCTTTCGTTCCTCGGCGTCGCGATCTTCATGATGCTCACGGGGCTGATGCTCACCGCGTCGGCCACCCGGCACACCCCCGGGCGGTTCCTCTTCAACCGGGTCGGCAGGCTGATGCCCGCGCTGTGGGTGGCGATCCTGATCGCCATCGTCCTGGTGCGCCTGGGCGTCAACGGGATGTTCAGCGGCCAGGACGGGATCTCGAACTCCGAGGCGGCGCTCAGCTTCGTGCTCGGCGGGTTCTTCCTCACGCCGGAGGTGGCGGTGCTGGGGGTGACCTGGACCCTGGTCGTGCAGGTGCTCTTCTACCTGTACTGCGTCGCCGCCCGGCCGCTGCTGAGGACGATCCCGATCGCGGTGCCCCTCGCGGGCGCCGCGCTGTGCAGCGCGGTGTTGCTCTACAACCTGTACGTGCCGCAGCCGTACGCGGTGCCGATGCTGTCCAAGGTCGCCGCGACCCTGCCCGCGGTGTTCATGGGTCAGATCATCTACCTGGGCTGGGCACGACTCGCGAACTGGCGCTGGATCATCGTGGCGACCATGGCGCAGGCCGAGGTCGTGCGCCTGGCCACCGACAGTCACGTCTACTGGGCGGGGGACCGCTACCTGTGGACGATGTTCGTGGTCACCTGCGTGGTACTGGCGCTGGTGCGATACGACGGCTACCTCGGTCGGCTGAGTGTCGTGCGGTGGACCGCGACCCGCAGCTACGCGATCTACCTGCTGCACACGCTGATCCTGTACCGGGTGTACGAGAACACCGTCGGTCACCTGGGCCGGACGGGTGCGGTGCTCGCCTTCCTGCTGGTGACGGCCGGGGCGGCGGAGTTGCTGTACCGGTTCGTGGAGGTGCCCTCGAGCCGATGGATCGGCGCGCAGTCACACCGCTTCGGGCGGTCCGATCAGAGCACGACGAACGCGACCACGCCGACGACCACGAGGAACAGCACACCGATCAGTACCGCAGGCGCGACCGACTGACGCCCGCGCGCGGTCTGTTCGCCGTGCGAGGCGACGGGTTCCGGTGCGAGCCAGGGTGGGCTGACCGGTGGCGCGCCGAACTCGGTGTCGGCTGACGCGGCCGCCGGTTCCGGGATCGGCGCGGACACCGGTGTCGAGATCGCTGCCTCGGTCAGCTCAGGTACCGCAGGCTCGGTCGGCCTCGGAGAAACAGGCGGCTGCGCGACGACAACCGGCGGTTCTGGGCGATGCCCCTCGGGTCGTTGCTGCGCGGGTTTCGGGGCCGGCCGCGTTGCACCCCACTTGAACGGCGGCGGGAACGGTGATCCCTGCGTATCGCCCTCGGGTTCCTGAGGTGACATCTACGCCTCCTGCGACGACGGTCGGCCCCCCAACTGCACCGGCGAGTTTACCGAGGCGCGCGGCCTCCGAGCCCGCGCAACGACGACGGAACCGCAGCCGCTGCGGCCGCGCGTAGCATCGGATCATGTCCTGGTACGACGACATCCTCGGCCGCACGGCGGCGAAAACAGCGATCGTGAGCGCCGACGAGGCGCTGCCCGGCCGGACCGAGCCGCTGCCGGTTCCCGACGCCCACTACGTCAACGGACACCCGCTGACCCCGCCGTTCCCGGAGGGAATGCAGACCGCCGTCGTCGGCATGGGCTGCTTCTGGGGCGCCGAGAAGGAGTTCTGGCAGCTCGACGGTGTGTACAGCACCGCGGCCGGGTACGCGGGCGGGTTCACGCTCAACCCCACGTACGAGGAAGTCTGCTCGGGCCGGACCGGGCACACCGAGGTGGTGCTCGTCGTCTTCAATCCGGCGGTCATCAGCTACGCGAGCGTGCTGCGGCAGTTCTGGGAGAACCACGACCCCACGCAGGGCCTGCGTCAGGGCAACGACCACGGCTCCCAGTACCGCTCGGCGATCTACACCACCGACGACGGGCAGCAGTCGATCGCGCACGCCACCGCGGAGACGTTCGCGGTCCGGTTGGCCGACGCCGGATACGGGGAGATCACCACCGAGATCGCCCCGCTCCGCGAGTTCTACTACGCCGAGGACTATCACCAGCAGTACCTCGCCAAGAACCCCGGCGGCTACTGCCCGGTGCACGCCACCGGCGTCAGCTGCCCGGTCGGCCTGCTGAAGCAGGACGAGGTGCCTGCGCAGAAGGACATCCTGCCGCCGAGCTGACCCGCCGCCCTCAGTCGAGCTGCGGCAGTACCTCGTTCGCGACCAACTCCAGGTGGTCGAGGTCCTCGAGGTCGAGGGTCTGCAGATAGATGCGGCCGGCCCCGAGCTCGCCGTACCGGCCGATCTTGTCGACGAGCTCGGCGGGCGAACCGGCCGCGCCGTTCTCCCGCAGTTCGGCGACCTCCCGCCCGATGCGCGCCGCGCGGGCGGCGAGCTCGCTCTCGGTGCGGCCGCAGCAGAGCGCCAGCGCATTGGAGTAGGTGAGCTCGGCGGGGTCGCGGTCGATCGTGCGGCAGGCCTGGCGCACCCGCTCGAACTGGGTGGCGGTGCCGTCGAGGGAGACGAACGGCAGGTTGAACTCGTCGGCGTAGCGGGCGGTCAGCTCGGGGGTGCGGCGCTTGCCCATGCCGCCCATGATGATCGGCGGCCCGGCGTGGTGGAACGGCTTCGGCAGCGCGGGCGAATCCTCGATCCGGTGGTGCGCGCCGTCGAAGGAGAAGGTCTCGCCGACAGGGGTCTCCCACATGCCGGTGATCACCGCCAGCGATTCCTCGAGCCGGTCGAAGCGCTCCTTCAGCGACGGGAAGGGGATTCCGTAGGCGAGGTGCTCCTCCTCGTACCAGCCGGCGCCGATGCCGAACTCCACCCGGCCCTCGCTCATCGCGTCCACCTGGGCCACGCTGATCGCCAGCGGACCCGGGTAGCGGAACGTCGCGGAGGTGACCAGCGTGCCGAGCCGGATCGTGGACGTCTCGCGGGCGAGGCCCGCCAGGGTGATCCAGGCATCGGTGGGGCCGGGCAGACCGTCGGAGTTCATCGCCAGGTAGTGGTCGGATCGGAAGAAGGCGCCGTAGCCGAAGTCCTCGGCGGCCTGCGCTACGCGCAGCAACTGCCCGTAGGTGGCGCCCTGCTGCGGTTCGGTGAAGATTCTCAGCTCCATGCGTGCCAGCCTGCCGTATTCGGCGCGGGCGCGCATGCACCACAACGCTGGTGCCCCGCACGCCAGGGGAACCGTTTCCGCCTCCACCGACGAGCCGCTGCCGAACGTGACAGTATCGATGGTGTGAGCTTTGGTGATGTGCCCTCGGTGCCCGCTGCGGAGGTACCGGCCGAGCTGTCCGACTCGGTGATCCTGCTGGACGTGCGCGAGGACGAGGAGTGGGCGGACGGGCATGCGCCCGGTGCCCTGCACATTCCGATGGTCGACGTGCCCGCGCGGATGGCCGAGATCGACATGGACGCCGAGGTGTACGTGGTGTGCCGTTCCGGCGGCCGGTCGCAGCGGGTGGTCGAATACCTGAACCAGGTCGGGTTCGACGCGGTGAACGTCGTCGACGGGATGGTGGCCTGGCAGAAATGTGGCCGGCCGTTGACCGCCGACGGCGGCGGGTCGGCAAAGATCTACTAGATGAGCACCGTTCAGGTCTGTGCGCGCTGCGCCGCCCGATGGCCGGTCGTCGGGGGCCCGGCGCAATGGTGCCCGCGGTGCCACGGCGTGCTGCTCTCGCCGACGGATCCGGCGCGCCCCGAACCGCCGAGCCTGCGCAACTTCCGGTGGGTCGCCCGACGGCCGGGGGCGGCGACGAGGCGGGTCCGCGCGAACCGGACCCCGATAGCTCAGGGTCCGCCGTCATACCGCGAGATCCCCCGATGGGGCCTGCGCGATGTGCCCCCTGCGCCCGACCGGGAACCGGTGGCCGGGCGTCGTGAGCAACTGGCCGAACTGGCTCCCGCCCTGCTCAGTGCCGCGGCGGCGCTGTTCGCGTTGGCTGCGCTCGCCGAACTGTTCCGCTACGGGCTGCTGCTGCGCAATCGGAGCACGCTGATCGGGCCGGGGCTGCTGGCCGTGTCGGACGGGCTGGTCGGTGCGGCCGGCCTGCTCGCCCCGATCGTCGCCGTGTGCGCCGCCGTGGCCACCGTCGCCTGGCTGGTGGGGGCCCGGCGCCGCGCCTTCGCCCGCAGCGGACACGTCGACCCGCGCCGCCCGTCGACGCTCGCCCTCGGCTGCCTGGTCCCGGTGGTGAACCTGGCGATGCCGGGGGTGTTCCTGACCGAGCTGAACGAGCCGGACCCGCAGACGCGCAAGCTGATCCGGGTGTGGTGGGGCACCTGGGCCTGCGGCGGTGTGCTCTTCGCAGTGAATCTGTGGTGGCGCACGTTCGACTCGTTGCAGGCGCAGGCCGACGGGGTGCTGCTCGCGGCGGTCACCGATCTGGTGGCGGTCGCGGTCGCGGTGCTGACACTGCTGGTCATCCACCGCGTCGAAGGCCTCGGCCCGACCGGGAAGCCGCGCGAGCTGACTCGCTGGGTCGTCGCGATACCCAAGCCGGCCGAGCCCGCCGAGCCCGCCGAGCCCGCCGAGCCCGCCGAGCCCGCCGAGCCCGCCGAGCCCGCCGGGACCCCGGAGCGCGTGGAAGCGGGGGCACCGTGACCCCCGAGCCCCGCGTCGTCGCGCACCGTGGCGCATCCGCCGCCCTGCCCGAACACACCCTCGCCGCGTACGAGCTGGCCCTCGACCAGGGCGCCGACGGGCTGGAATGCGACGTCCGGCTGACCCGCGACGGGCACCTGGTGTGCGTGCACGACCGGCGCATCGACCGCACGTCCACGGGCACCGGGCTGGTCAGCGAGATGACGCTCCAGCACCTCAACGAGCTCGAGTTCGGTGCCAACGGGGAGCCGGTCCTCACCCTCGCCCAGCTGATCTCGCTGGTGCTCGACCACACCAGCCGTCCGACCAAGCTCTTCATCGAGACCAAGCACCCGGTCCGCTTCGGCGGGCTGGTGGAGAGCAAGGTGCTCGCGGAGCTGTCCCGGTTCGGGCTGTCCGCGCCCGCGTCCGCGGACCACTCCCGCGCCGTCATCATGTCGTTCTCGGCGACCGCGGTCTGGCGGATCCGTCGGTCGGCGCCGCTGCTGCCCACGGTGCTGCTCGGGGAGTCGTCCCGATACCTGGGTGGCGGCGCGGCGACCACCGTGGGCGCCACCGCGGTCGGCCCGTCCATCAAGTCGCTGCGCGAGCACCCCGAGATCGTGAACCGGGCGGCCGCGGCGGGCAGGGCCACCTACTGCTGGACGGTCGACGACTTCGACGACGTGCAGCTGTGCCGGGAGCTCGGCGTCGGCTGGATCGCCACCAACCACCCGGGCCGGACCAAGGAGTGGCTCGCGCAGTAGTCGCGACGTGTAGGTTTCCCGACGTGGGTAAGAGCAAAAGAAACAGTGGTCCGAAGCCCGGCAGCAACCGCGCGGCGAAGCTCGCCGAGCGCCGCGCCGCACAGGAGAGCGCCGCGGCCGCCGCGGTGCCACGTCCGTTCGAGGGACTGGCAGCCGAGTGTGATCTCGTCGCGATGCGCGAGTTCGTACCGTCCGCGACGGCGACGCTGCCGCTGACCGGCGGCGAGCGCACGGTCGTGGCCGCGACCGTGCTGCCCGGCGCGGTCGCTGGCCTCGTCCGCGACGAAACGGACTCCGCGACAGGCTTCGTCGGCCTGCAGGTGCCCGGCCAGTCCACCGATCTCTCGGCCGATCTGGCCGCCGCCGTCAACTGGGCCGCCACCGCGGAGCCGGGGCAGTCCCTCGCCTCGACCGACGCCCAGCCGGGCGGACCGCGTCTCGGCGACGTGATCGAGGCGGGCACGCTGCTCGAGATCAGCGTGTACCAGGACTTCAACTGGTGGATCCCGGAGGGCGTCACGCCCGCTCCCGAGGTCGCCGCCACCGTCGAGCAGGCCAACTCGGTGATCATGCCGTCCGCTCGCCTCGACGGCGAGGGCATTGTCGCCGCGTGGTGGGTCGACGCCGGTGAGAAGGCGCACCTGCGCTGGGTGCGGCCCGAGGACGAGGACCAGCTGATGCTGGCCCTGGCCCGCGTGCATGCGGCCGGTGGACTGCACCTCGGCGAGGGGTCGCGGTACGCCGGTTCGTTCCGCACCCATGGGCTGCTGGTGCCGGTGTTCGACCTCGACCCCGAGCGGCACGCCCAGGAGTGGGCGCCCGCGACGGCCGAGCTCGGAGGGCGGCTGGCCGACGCGCTGGCCGTCGACGCGCCCCTCACCTCCGATGAGCTGCGCTCGCGCGACGGTCTGCGCGCCCGCCAGGTCACCCTCCGCTGACGACAGGCGGCTGCGCCGCCTGTGCGCGCTTAGCGAGTCCCTGGACCCCACAAGCGCGCACGGGCGGCGCGGCCGCATTCCTCAGACGTCGAGGACGACCTTGCCGGGGATGCCCCGGCGCTTGGCGAGAAACGCGGTCCTGGCCTCGGCGAGCGGATAGGCGGCGCCGACGTGGGGGCGTAGTACCCCCTGCTCTGCCAGCCGCGCGAGTTGCAGGAGTTCGTGTCGGTCGGGCTCGACGATGAAGAAGACCGCGCGACCGTTGACCGGCGTGACCGGGGGCGGTGCCGTGATCGACACCAGCGTGCCGCCGGGCCGCACGAGCGCGGCCGAGCGGGCCAGGACCTCCCCGCCGATCGTGTCGAACACCAGATCCACCGGACCGAGCCGGGCCGCGTCGAGGCCGCCGGAGCCGAGGTCACCGGAGTCGAGCGTCACGTAGTCGTCCGCGCCGTGACGCCGGGCCTGCGCCTCGCCCGCCGCCCGGCCGGTCGCGATGACCCGCGCCCCCGCGGCATGAGCGAGCTGGACCACCAGGGAGCCGGTGCCGCCCGCGCCACCGTGCACCACGACCGTCCGCCCGCCCGCGGCGCCGTAGGTGAGCCCGCCGTGCCTGAAGAGTCCCTGCCAGGCGGTGAGGCCCGCCAGGGGGAGAGCGGCGGCCTCACGGAACCCGATCGCCTCGGGAATCGTGGCCAGGTTGCGGGCCTCCACGGCCACGAACTCGGCGGCTGCGCCGTCGCGGTGCCAGTCGGTCAGGCCGAACACCCGGTCCCCGACCTCGAATCCGGTGGTGCCGTAGTGGATCTCGCTGACGACCCCGGCGACCTCGTGGGCCGGGATGCTCGGGGTCCGGTCCCGGCCCGCCCGGTCCGTCCAGGTCCCCGGCCAGTCGAGCTCATCCGGGACGAAGGAGGCGGCGCGAACACGGACGATCACGTCGCCGGTCGCGGCCTGCGGGTACGGCGCCTCCTCGAGCACCAGGGCGTCCGGGTTGTCCGCACCTCGGTTCTCCTGGATCCGAACAGCTTTCACTTCTCGATACCTCTCAGAGGCGCGGGCTCAGCGGACCGGAGGGACGCGCCGGGTGCTGACCGCGATCCGGTTCCACGAGTTGATGGTGAAGATGACGGCGATCAGCTGGGACAGCTCGCGCTCGTCGAACTGCTCTGCCGCCCGTGCGTACACCTCGTCCGGAACGAAGCCGTCGGTCAGCACGGTGACCGCCTCGGTGAGGGCAAGGGCCGCGCGCTCCCGCTCGGTGTAGAGGTTCGGCACCTCCTCCCATGCGTTGAGGAGGAAGAGCTTCTGCTCGCTGATGCCGATCTTGCGGGCGTCCTGGGTGTGCATGTCGAGGCACCAGGCGCAGTGGTTGATCTGTGAGGCGCGGGTGAGCACGAGCTCGACGAGGACCGGGTCGAGGCCCTTCTTGGCGGCCGCGTCGAGCGCGATCATCGCCTGGTAGACCTCGGGGGACTGCTTGAAAATGTTGACCCGCTGTGCTGTCTCGGTTGTCGTCATGGGAATGACTCTAGGCGGGAAATGGACCGAATGAGTGGTTCAATTCAGTGGTGGAATCTCGGGCCAATTCTGGATTGGATCTGCACCTCGACCTCCGTGGGCGCGGCGGCCTCCGCTCGGCGCTGATGGCCACCCTCCGGGAGGACATCCGATCCGGACGGTTGGCGCCGGGTGCACTGCTACCGCCCTCGCGCACGCTGGCCGCGGATCTCGGCGTCGCCAGGAACACCGTCGCGGACGCCTACGCCGAGCTGGTCGCGGAGGGCTGGCTGACCGCCCGCCGGGGGTCGGGCACCCGGGTGGCCCCGAGGGCCGCGCCCGCGGCAGACCTCCGGACTCCGCGGCCCGCCCCGCCGGTCCGACCCGCGCACAACCTGATGCCCGGGTCCCCGGACGCCGCCTCGTTTCCGCGGGCCGGGTGGCTGGCCTCGACGCGCCGCGCCCTGACGGCGGCCCCGAGCAACGCGTTCGGGCCGGGCGACCCGAGGGGCCGTCCGGAGCTGCGAAAGGCATTGGCGGACTATCTGGCCCGCGCCCGCGGCGTGCGCGCGGACCCGGACTGCATCGTGGTCTGCGCGGGTACCGCACACGCAGTGACCCTGCTAGCCCCGCTGCTGGGTGGGGCGGTCGCGGTCGAGGGCTACGGCCTGCACGTGCACCGGGAACTGCTCGGCGACGCGGGGGTGCGCACGCTGCCGCTGACCGTCGACTCGGACGGCGCACGGGTCGACGAGCTCGCGCGCTCGGGGGCGGCCGCCGCGCTGCTCACGCCCGCGCACCAGTTCCCGATCGGTGGGCCCCTGCATCCGGAACGCCGTGCGGCGGTGGTCGATTGGGCGGGCGCGTCGGGTGGCCTGATCCTCGAGGACGACTACGACGGCGAGTTCAGGTATGACCGCCAGCCGGTCGGGGCGATGCAGGACCTGGACCCCGACCGGGTGGTGTACCTGGGCTCGGTGAGCAAGAGCCTCTCGCCCGCGCTGCGCCTGGGATGGATGGTGCTGCCCGACCGCCTCGTCGACCCCGTGCTCGAGGTCAAGGGCATCTGGGAGCGGTGGGTCAGCGTGCCCGATCAGCTGACGCTCGCGGACTTCATCGTCTCGGGTCGGTACGACCGCCAGATCCGGCTGATGCGCGGCCGCTATCACCGGCGCCGCGACCAGTTGGTCGCCACCCTCGCGGACCGGGCGCCTGCCGTCCGGGTCACGGGCATCGCGGCGGGTCTGCACGCGGTGCTGGAGCTGCCGCCTGGCGCCGAGGCGAAGGCCCTGTCGGCCGCTGCCGCGGAAGGCCTTGCGGTGGGCGCACTGTCGACGTTCCGGCACCCGGATGCGCGTGACGCCCCGCGGGACGGCCTGGTGGTGGGGTACGGGGCCCCCGCCGAGCACGCCTTCGCCGGGGCGCTCGAGGCGCTGTGCCGGGCGCTGGGTGTCGTCGGCCGACTCCGCTGAAACGCGAAGCGGCCGAGGGTGTGTGCGGCACACACCCTCGGCCGCGATGCTGCGTCCTGTTCGACCGGGTCTAGATCGACCCACCCGCGGCCGGCGGCGCACCCGAGGTGTCGCCCACGCTGTTCATCTCGCGGGCGACGAAATCCTCGAGGTGGAAGAGGTTGTTGCCTGCCCGATCGGCGATGGCGAGCAGGGTGGTCATGGAGGCGACCTCTTCGACCTGCTCCTTGAGGAACCACTGCATGAACTGCTCACCGAGGTAGTCGCCCTCCTCGCGAGCGGTGCTCGCGAGCTGGATGATCTGGTCGGTGACCACTTGCTCCTGCTTGAGGGCCAGCGCGATCGGTTCGCGGGTGTTCTCGAAGTGCGACTTCGACGCGTCGACGCCGCTCAGTTCCACGGTCATGTCCCGATCCAGGAAGTACTGGACGATCATCATCGCGTGGTTGCGTTCCTCGACGGCCTGCGAATAGAAATGCTTGGCCAGCTGGGGGAGATCCGCGTTGTCGAAAAAGACCGCCGTCGCGATGTACTGATGCGAGGCGTTGAATTCGTTGCGAATCTGATCGTGCAGAAGCGCGTGAAATTTGGTCCGATGAGTGTCTGCGGAATCGCTCATGCGGCGAAACGATATAGCTGGTCAGGCCGCATGTCATCCAAGTCGAGCCTTATTGAGGGCAGTATTCCCTAATTGAGTCGAACCTAATTGAGTCGAGCCTAAATTGCGCCGCCTGCCGGTTTCGGAGCGCCGGAATCGGCCTTCACCGGCGAGCTCATCTCCCGCGCGACGAAGTCCTCGATGGCGAAAAGGTTCTCGCCCGCCCGGTCGACGATGGTGAGGAGGGTGGTCATGGAGGCGACCTCCTCGACCTGCTCCTTGAGGAACCACTGCATGAACTGTTCGCCGAGATAGTCGCCGGTGTCGCGGGCGGTGCGGGCGAGCTTGGTGATCTGGTCGGTGACCTGCTTCTCCTGCTCGAGCGCCAATTCGACGGGCGCGCGCACCGAGTCGAATTCGGTGACCACGGCGTCGATCCCGGGGATCGTGACCTCGATGTCGTTGTCGATGAGGTACTGGATCATCATCATCGCGTGGTTGCGTTCCTCGTTGGCCTGCCCGTAGAAGCGCGCCGCCAGCTGGGGGAGGTCGTATCCGTCGAAGAACACCGCGACCGCGATGTACTGCTGCGAGGCGGTGAACTCGTTGCGCACCTGTTCACGCAGAAGGTCGTGGAACTCGTTGCCCGGCAGGGAATTGGTCATGACGGACACGCTACCGGCGCGGTCGCCGGATCAGGGCCCCGTGGTGATCAGCGACTCCGGCACCGGCTTGTCCTCGGCGAGCGCGCCGAAGAACTGCGAGGCGCGTTCGCGATCCCAGATCAGCACGTTGCCCGCGTCGACGTCCTCGAAGCCGGCGATCGGGACGGTGGTGGCGATCGGGCCGCCGCGCATCGCCCAGGCCAGTCCCGCGAGGTTCCACAGGTGGTCGTCCTCGTCCACCTGCACCGAGCCCGCGGTCTTCGTCGCCATCGGCCAGAGCCGGAACGGGTTGATCAGGGTGCTGGCGCTGGTCGACTTGTCCAACAGCGCCGACATGAACGCGCGCTGGTTCTTCATCCGGTCCAGGTCGGCGAGGGGGGTGGCCCTGGTTCGGACGAAGCCGAGCGCCTGGGCGCCGGTCAGGTCCTGGCAGCCGGGCTGCAGGTTGATGCCGGCGAGTGGGTCGTCGATGGGATATGGCACGCAGATGTTGATGCCGCCGAGGGCGTCGACGATGCCGGCGAACCCGCCGAACCCGATCTCCACGTAGTGGTCCATCCGCAGCCCGGTCGCCTCCTCGACGGTCTGCACCAGCAGCTGCGGACCGCCGTCCTCGCCGGAGAACGAGGCGTTGATCTTGTCCTTGCCCCAGCCTGGGATGTTCACGTATGAGTCGCGCGGGATGGAGACCATCGTGGACTTCCCGCTCTTGGGGATGTGCACGATGATGATCGTGTCGGTGCGCTTGGAGTCGAGCTCGCCGCCGGTGGCCAACTCCTGCTCCTGCTCGGGGGTGAGCCCGGTGCGGCTGTCCGATCCGACCAGCAGCCAATTGGTGCCGGGGGTGTCGCCGATCCGGCCGGGATAGTCGGCGAGGGCGTCGATGCGGTTCAGCCCCCGGTCCAGGTAGACGACGGAGCCGCCGACGAGGACCAACAGTGCCATCAGGACGAGCCCGACCCGACGGCCCCAGTGCGCCTTCCCGCGCGTCTTCGCGGGACGGGGCGGCTGCGGGGGCGGGGCTGGCGGACCGGTGCGGCGGGGCGGCTGGGGCGGTGCGCCGACGCGACCAGCCTGCCTGCGGTACGGGTCGTCGTACGGCTGCGGTGTCTGGGTCGGCGCGTAGGGAGACCCGGCCTGGGGGCGGTGCGCCCTGGTCGGTTCGGTCCCGCCCGGGCGGGCACCGTGTTGCGGCGCCGGCTCGGGGGCCTGCGACCAGGCGCGCGCGCCCTGCTGGGGTTCGGCGCGGCGGCCGTCGCGGCGGATCACCTGGGTGCCCTCGGGGCCGGGGGCCATCGGCCTGCCCTGGCCCTGGGGCGGCGGCACGCGCCGCGGCGGCATCGGCTGGCCCTGACGCGGCTGTTGTGGTGGGAGCGGGCGGCCCTGCGGCGGTGGCATCGGACGGCCCTGCGGGGGCTGCGGCCCGCGCGGCGGCACACCGCGGTCCCACCGCGGATCGCGGGGGTCGCGGTACTGGGGATTGTCGCCGTTCACGGCTCGACTCTACTGGTCAGGGCAGCCAGGACACGTGGCCACGCAGGACGGTGTAACCGACGAAGGCGACAGCATCGATCAGCCAGTGCGCGACGATCAGCGGCCACAGCCGGTTGGTCCGCTGCCAGTACCGGCCCAGGACGAGGCCCATCGCGACGTTGCCGATGCCACCGCCCAGGCCCTGATAGAGGTGGTAGCTGCCGCGCAGCAGCGAGGAGGCCAGCAGCGACGAGTTCTCGCTCCAGCCGAGCCTGCGCAGCCGCGAGATCAGGTACGCGACGACCAGCACCTCCTCGGCGCCGGAGTTCGCGAGCGCCCACAGCAGCAGCGTGGGCAGCCGCCACCAGTGCTCCTCGATGGTGCTGGGCAGCACGGTCAGGTTGGCGCCGACGGCGTTGGCGACCAGGTAGAGAGCGAGGCCGGGCAGCCCGATCAGCGCCGCCAGGCCTACGCCCGGCAGCAGGTCGGCGCGGGCTCGCGGCCGGCCCAGCCCGATCTTCGCGGGGCCGAGGCCGCTGCGCCAGAGCAGGTACAGGCCAAGTGCGGCCCAGGCGCAGAGCCTGACGATGCCGAGCAGCTGGCGGCCGAGGTCGATCCAGCCGTGCTCGGATCGGGAGGCGTTCAGTGCCACCGTCTGGTCGGCGAGTCCGCCAGGCGCGAGAGCGTCCTCGACGAGCGAGAGGATGCCGGACAGCCCGCTGAGCCCGAATGTCACCAGCAGCACGATGGTGATCTCGAGCCACAGTGCCCGACGGCCCGCGGCATCGAGCGGCGGTTCGGTCTGCGGGGGCGGGGTAGGCCGGAGCCAGTCGTCGAACCGGGTCACACCGGTGACGGTAGCGGAGCGGGGGTCGCGACCTTCATGAGCAGATGGCGGCGACGATCGTTCGCGTCACCCAGTCCGAGTACCGGTCGAGGGTCCATCCCTGCGTGAGGACGAGTCGTTCGTAGGTGTCTATCGCGAGGTAGTTCCACAGCACATCGCGTACCTCGTCGAGTTCGATGTCGGGGCGGAGTTGGCCCGTCGCCACCAGGTGACGCGCGAGCATCGTCATTCCGGCCAATCCCTCGTCGCTCAGTTGCTGCCAGACCGGGATGAGCGAGTTGTCCACATGCCGTCCGTCGCGAATCAGGATCTGAACATTGGCCGACCGTTGCTGGCGCAGTGCCAGCCCGCGGATGAACATCTCGATCTTGCGGCGTACGTCTGGCTCGGCAAGCATCGCCTGCTGCTCCGGACGGTCGGCGACGGACGCTGGTTCGTCGTCACCGGCGATCACGAAATCGAACACGGCCTTCGCCAGTGCCGCCTTACTGCCGAAGCTCTTGTACAGGCCCTTTACCGAGACATTCGCCCGATCGGCGACCGCTGCCAGTGTGGTGGCCCGGAAACCGTTGCGCTCGAACAACTCCTTCGCGGCGACCACCACCGCGCGACGTCGCACGCGTGCCTGCCGCTGCCTGCTGGATGCGTCGTACCGTCTCTTGACTTCGGCCATCGTCGCTCCGATAATTTAGGTACAACCTGATTGGACTCAATCTATCAGGATCGCCATCTCAACTCATCCACGCCTGATCGTTCGGTGTGGTTGAACGAAGGGAGAGGGCCATGGAGAACAACCTGCATGAGCCCGCCGATACGCGAAGCATGGGAATCGTCCACAGCGCGCTGCGCCGCGACCTGGAACGAACCCGATTGGTCCTCGAGTCCCAGTCCTGTCTGGACACGAAACATCGTCGAGCGCTCGCCAAACACATCGTGTGGATGATGCACGTCCTGCACATGCACCACACCGCTGAGGATGTCGGGCTGTGGCCCCTGATCCGGGTCAGGAACCCGGCAGCGAGTCCGCTGCTCGACCAGATGGACGCCGACCACAAGCGGATCGCCCCGGCGGTCATCGCCCTGGAACAGGCTGCCCGTGCCTACCGTGACGATGGATCCACGCACGAACAGTTGCTCGGCGCGCTGTCCGGGCTCGACGAGGTCCTACTGCCACACCTTCGGCGTGAAGAACTCGAGATGATGCCGGTCGTCGGCGCCACGATCACCACTGCCGAGTACCTCGCGGTCGAGAATGAGTACTTCGTCAAACCGAAGGGCTTCGCGGAGCTCGGCGCCGAAGGGCACTGGATCATCGACGGGGTCACCCCGGAAGACCGCGAGGTGATCTTGCATGTGATCCCTGCGATCCCCCGCTTCGTCCTCGTGCATGCATTTGGCTGGAGCTACCGCCGTAAGGCCGCCCTGTTGTGGAACGGCGGGCCTGCGGCTGCCGTGCCCTCGCTCGGTGTCGCGGCCACGGCCGACGTCATTCCGAGAGTGGAACCCACTGCGGGAGGCCGCAAGCAGGGTCGACGGTAGGGATTCAGTGCTGGGCGCGCAGGCCGTTCACGAACGGGCAGCCCACGAGCAGGCGCAGGGCGCGGCTCAGCTCGGACACATCGTCCACCGGCTTGGCGAAGGCCATCCGGACGTCGCTGTCACCCGTCTCGCCCTCGACACGAAGCCGGATGCCGTAACGGTCGATTCCGAGCGGGCGGATGCGGCCGGTCCGCAGCGCCCGCGGCAATCGGCCGGCGAGCTGGTCGACGAGTTCGCCGTGGTCGGACTCCAGGTGTTCGAGCCAGGGGCCCTCGACCTCCCAGAACGGGTCGGGGCGGGCGGCGAGCAGCGCGTCCACCGGCACCGGCTCCGCGCCGTGCGAATCCGCCACGACCGCCGAGTCCAGGATCAGTCGCAGCAGGGTGGTGGTGTGCCCGACGTCGAGCAACGCGGGGTCGGGGCGCTCGTCGGCGACTGCGGCCGACAGCGCCCGGGAGGCCTCGGCCGGCACCGGGTGCAGGGCGCCGCGCAGCCAGACCAGCGACCGCACCGGCTCCCGCAGGGAGAGCGGGGTCAGGTCGGTGAGCTCGAGCACCGCGGGCAGGCCGGCTCGGCCCGCCTGCCAGGTGAGTGCGGTGGCAACCGAGTCGGTGCGGACGGTGAGCACGACGTCGCCGCAGGCCCGCAGGTGGTGCACCGAGACCTCGACGGGATCGCTGCCGTCGATGGCCAGCACCGCCTGCTGGGCTCGGGCGCAGGCGCTGCGCACCCGCTCCGCGGTTGACGGACCCTGGGTGGAGGTGGCAGCAGTCATGTGGCGCTCGCTTCGTTCGGTCGGGGCAACGGAGATGCCGATCACAATAGGTTAGCCATGCCTAAGTTACGGCAGGACCCGAAGGCCCGCAAGATCTCCGTCTGCGCGCCACGTGACACTGCTCCGCCTGCGGCTACGGTGGGGGCCGTGTCCACACTGCTCACCCTTCATCCGCCGACGCCGAACGATCGGCAGCCGCCCTTCACCGGCCTGCTCTCGCAGCGGTGCCCGGACGCGGCTGCCGTGTCGCGCAGGCGCCCCGGCGCGATCTTCGGACCCCCGGTGCTGGCGGCAAGCGCGCTCGGCTCGGGCCTGGATGATTCCGTCGTCGTATCGCTCGACGTCGCGCCCGACACCCTCGCGTCGGACGGGCCCGCGGTCGCACGCTTCGACATCGACTGCAGTCTGGAACAGCTCGATGACGCCATCGAGCTCACGCAACCAGGGGATTCGAACCCGCACCCGCTGACGGCGCCCCTGGCGGTGTTCGTCGTCCCCGACGACGACGCGGAGGCAGGCTGGGCGGCCGAGGTCGCCACCCGGATCGCCGATGCGGGCGCGCACCCCGGGCTGCGCGCGGGTGCAAGCCCCGACGAGGTGGCCGACTTCCTGGCGGTCCTCGCGCACTCCGACGTGGGCTTCGTGGCCAGGGCGACCTCCGGAGCGGAGGCACTGGCGATCCTCGCGGCCACGGTCGCGGCCCTGCGCGGGGACGACGTCAGGACCGCGTTCGTCGCCCCGGACCCGGCCCGGGTCGCCGGGCTGAGCCAGGACGCCGCCGAGGCGCTGCGCACGGTGCTGCTGAGCATCGAGGTCGACGACGCCGAGGAAGCGGAGCGTCACCTCGCCGCACACGGGATCACGGCCACGACCGCGCCCTGAACCCGGGCTCGCATCGCGGCAGGTGAGTAACCTTGTCGTGTGCCTCGTATCGCCTACTTCGGACCGTCCGGAACCTTCACCGAGATGGCCCTCGCCCAGATGGAATCGGGTGGGGCCTTCGACGGTCCGGTGGAGCGAGTGTCCGCCCCCAGTCCGCCCGCCGCGCTCGCGCTCGTCCGGGAGGGCCGCGTCGATGGCGCTGTCGTCCCGATCGAGAGCTCGGTCGAGGGGCCGGTGCCGCCGACCATGGACGCGCTGGCGGTCGACGAACGCCTGCAGATCGTCGCGGAAACCGAACTGGACGTGAGTTTTACGATCCTCGGTCGCGCCGGGACCACCCTCGACCAGGTGCGCACCATCCGCGCGTACCCGGTTGCGGGCGCGCAGGTGCGGATGTGGATCGAGCGGAAACTGCCGGACGCCGTGGTTCAGTCCGCGTCCTCCAATGCCGGCGCGGCGGAGGATGTCGCGGCGGGGATCGCCGATGCCGCGGTGTCCACCGCGCTGGCCGGTGAGCGACTCGGGCTCAGTGTTCTCGCCGATTCGGTGGCCGACTTCGACGGCGCGCGAACACGTTTCGTCCTGGTGACGCGCCCGGCCCCGGTTCCCCCGGCCACCGGTGCGGACCGCACCGCGGTGGTCCTGCAGCTCAACAACGAACCCGGCTCCCTCGTGAGCGCGATGGCGGAGTTCTCCACCCGCGGAATCGATCTCACCAGGATCGAGTCCCGGCCGACCCGTATCGAGTTCGGTACCTACCGGTTCTTCCTGGACTGCATCGGGCACGTCGAGGACACCGCGGTGGCCGAGGCGCTCAAGGCTCTGCATCGCAAGCACGACGTGCGTTTCCTCGGTTCGTGGCCCGCCGCGAACCCCGGCGGGGTGCGGCCGCCGTCGGACGAAGAGGCGACGGAGTGGTTGCGCCGGATACGGTCCGGCGAATCGGACGGGAGGTGACGGCATGGGCAAGCTGATCCTGGTTCGCCACGGCCAGACCGAGGCGAATGTCGAGCGGCGGCTGGACACCCGGCTGCCGGGCGCCCGGCTCACCGAGTTCGGGGAGAGCCAGGCCCAGGCCTTCGGGCTCGCGGTGGCCACCAGGGCGCCCCGCGCCCTGGTGGCCTCGCCTGCGTTGCGGGCGCGGCAGACCGCTTCGTTCGTCGAGCGGGAATCGGGCATCACGACGCAGGTGCGCGAGGGCATCCACGAGGCGCAGGCGGGGGAGTTGGAGGACCGCTCGGACCGCGAGTCGCACGAGCTGTTCATGAAGGTCTACCACTCCTGGCACGCCGGCGACCTCGGCGTGCGGGTGCCGGGTGGCGAGTCCGGGTACGACATCCTCGAGCGCTACGTGCCGGTGCTGAGTTCGCTGCGCGAGGAGTTCCTCGAGGAACCGGCGGCCGAGGCCGACACCGGAGATGTGCTGGTGGTCAGCCACGGCGCCGCGATCCGCCTGGTCGCCGCGCATCTCGCGGGGATCAACGGCGCCTTCTCCGCGAACACGCACCTGGACAACACCCAGACAGTCGAGCTGGTGCCGACGGCGGACGGTGGCTGGCGATGCGTGCGGTGGGGGTTGCTCGTGCCGCCCTTCGAGCCCTTCGCCAGTGCCGGGCCCGACGACCCGATGGGCTGACGCGGTGCCCGAGTCCGATCGTGTGGACAAACGCACCCTCCGATACGCAGGCAGGCGGGACGAGTTGCTCGCGTCGGTGACCGAGTACGTGATCGCCAACGGGGTCGGGGACCTGTCCATGCGCCCGCTGGCCAAGGCGGTCGGGGTGTCGCATGCGTCGCTGCTGCACCACTTCGGCAGCAAGGAGAACCTGCTCGCCGAGGTGATCGAGGGGATGCGCGGGGAGTCGATCCCCGCCGAGTTGCTGGCCGAGTCGGGTGCCGATCCGATCGCCCTGCTCACCGCCTGGTGGGATGCGCGGACGGCGCCCGAGACCCTGCCGCGATTTCGCGTGATGCTCGAGATCTACGTGCAGGCCCTGCTCGACCCGGCCGGGCACGAGCGCTTCCTCGAGCACTTTGTCGGCCAGTGGCTGGCCGTCCTCGAGCACGGCCTGCGCGGGGCAGGCTGCCCGGACGAGCAGGTGCCGCAGGTGGCCACCCTGATCCTCGCCCAGATCAGGGGCCTGACGCTGGACCTGCTCGCCACCGGTGACCGCCCAAGGGTGGACCGGGCATTCGCGTTCCTCGTCGACGATCTCGCCGCACGGGTCCGCGGCTGGGAGATTGCTTGACCGATCGGTAGGTCTAACTTTATGGTCTGTGTGCCCGGCGCTGAATGTGACCGGGCACACTGCCGTCAGGAGAGAGTGATGACCCACCGACTTCGTACCGCCCTGGTAGCCGCGGGCATGACTCTGGTCGCCGCCACGTGGGCCGTCGCGCCCGCAGCGGCCGAGCCCGTCGCCGTCACGGCCGAGGCCCCCGGCTCCGTCGTGAGCAGCGAGGAACTGCCCCGCGATCGCTGGCTTCCCGGCGCCGCGTCGTCGTCGCTGCTGACGTACTGGTCCCAGGGGCCGCAGGACAAGCCGATGCTCAGCACCGGTGCCGTCTACCTGCCCGAGGGGACGCCACCCGAGGGCGGTTGGCCGGTGATCTCCTACGCGCACGGCACCACCGGGGTCGCGGACCAGTGCGCGCCCAGCGCCAATCCGCCGACGGAGCGGGCGGTGACGCATCTCGGTCATTGGCTTTCCCAGGGCTACGCGGTGGTGGCGACCGACTACGTCGGGCTCGGTACTCCCGGCGTGCATCCCTACCTGGACGGGCGCTCGGCCGCGCACAGCGTGATCGACATGGTGCGGGCAGCCCGCGCGGTCACGCCCGAGCTGTCGAAGAAGTGGGTCGCCACGGGGCAGTCGCAGGGAGGGCACGCGACGCTGTTCACCGCGAACATCGCCACCCGCTATGCCCCGGAGCTGGACTACCGCGGCGCGGTGACCACCGGTGCGCCCTCGAACATCGAGATGGCGCTGCCGCTGGGCGGACCGGCGTTCCCGAAGCTGCCGCTCAAGGGCACCACGGTGTACATCGCCAACGTCCTCGACGGGCTGCGGGCCGCACGGCCGGACGTCGACATCGACTCCTACCTCAGCCCCCTCGGTCGCAGCATTCTCGCCGATGTGGAGACCTCGATCTGCTACGGCGACGCGCGGACCAAGTACGCCGACGTCTCGATCGGGCAGCTGCTCTCGCGGTCGGTGGATACGCCTGAGTTCATGGACGCGGTCCGCTCGATCCTCTCCGTTCCCACCAGCGGCTACGACCGGCCACTGCTCATCGCGCAGGGCCAGCAGGACATGGACGTCCCGATCCCGCTGACGCTCAAACTGGTCGCCGATCTGACCGCGAACGGGGTGGAGTTCGCGTTCCGCACCTACCCGACCGACCACGGCGGCACGGTGGCCGCCTCGGTCCCCGACAGCACTCCGTTCATCGCGAAGCTGTTCGCCGGCGAGAAGCCGTGCATGGGGAGCTCCTGCTGAGAGATCGAGAGCAGTGCGGCACTGGGCGTCACCGAATCACGGTGGCGCCCAGTGCCGTTGGCATCGGAAACGCCGTTGGTATCGGCAACGCGAAACGGATCAACCGGTCGGTGGCGTGGCCGATCGGGTCTCGTCCATCGTCGCCTTGTGCAGATGCGCTCGGAGCGCGTCGGCCACGATCTCGGGATTCTCGAGCATCGGGATGTGGCCGACGCCCGGCAGGGTGATCTCCTCGATGTGA
The DNA here is from genome assembly GCF_053607505.1 of Rhodococcus sp. NPDC055112. NCBI lineage: Bacteria > Bacillati > Actinomycetota > Actinomycetes > Mycobacteriales > Nocardiaceae > Rhodococcus > Rhodococcus sp. NPDC055112. Next base: position 22,107 of record NZ_JBSGTR010000054.1, on the reverse strand, counting down.
TCGGGGAGTTCATCGATCAGCCGCTGCATGCAGTCTTCACGCGTCGCAAAGGTGTCGAATTCCGACAGGATCAACGAGGTGGGGGCCGTGACGTTCTCGAGCCCGGTGAGGGGCCCGTCGCGCAGGAACGCCAACTGGATCGGCATGTAGACCGGGCAGTGAGACACCGCGCGGATGACGTCGGCCGCGTCCCCGGAGCTGACGGCCGACATGTCCCTACTGCAATTGCGGATGACCGGCCGTTGAAAGAATTCGCGAGTCGCGGCCCGATCGCCGAGCAGTCGCGCGGCCACGGCCAGCGGATACTGCAGAGTGAATCCCAGCCCCAGGCGAAATTCGGTGTAGGAGAATCTCTTCCAGCCTCCCCCCGGATTGATCGGGGCGAGGGACCTGGCCCGGCCTCGGCGTTCGAGCTCGAACCCCACCTGGCCGCCCAGTGAATTGCCCGAGATGTGGCAGGTGTCCCAGCCGATTGCGTCGAGCTCGCGCTCGATTCCGTCGGCGATGCCGCGGACCCCGAGGTCGCGAATGCGGAGTCGAGGGCCGCCCCAATGGCCGGGCATCGTCAGCGCGAGTACATCGAAATCGCTGGAGAGATTGTCGACCACACGATGCCAAACATGATGCGACAGTGTGAATCCGTGTAGGAGCAGTACCGGCTCGCCCGATCCCGCGCGGTTCGATGGTGTGACCATTGTTCCCCCCTGATGTTGCCCCCATTCACAATTAACACCTGTGCTGGCCGATGTCCAGGCCGGGGGTCACGGAGCAGGGCGGTGCCCGATGGTTTCGCTTCAGGCGGCGAAGGGGAGTTGGTTGCGCCGGTTGTGTGCCGGCATGGGTTGTCGCCTTGGGTCGATCCAGGTGGGTGGGGTGAACCTGGGGGTCCCCCCTGGACGAAGTCCTTGGGGGAGGGTGGCCGTCGTCTTTGCTGATGTGGACTGTCCAGTCGCCGCGGTGGATGGTGGTGTGGTGGAAGCGGCAGAGCAGCACCAGGTTTGACAGGTTGGTGGGTCCGCCGTTGGACCAGTGCTCAATATGGTGGCCTTCGGTCCAGGCGGCGGGTCGTCCGCAGCCGGGGAAGGCGCAGCCGCAGTCACGAGAGTTCAGGGCGCGGCGGAGTTTGCGGGGGATGAGGCGGGTGGTGCGTCCGACGTCGAGGGGGTTGCCGTCGGTGTCCATGGTGATGGGGGTGATGTCGGCGTCGCAGGAGATTTGGGCGGCGAGGTCGAGGGTGATGGGTCCGAGCCACGGCATCCAAGCGGGTCCACGCCGTCGGCCCCGGTTGTGTTGGTGGTGGTTGTCGGTGGTGGCGGCGAGGTCGTCGGCGTCGACGAAGACGTTGATGTGGGGTCGTTCGCCGCCTTCGGTGGGTGCCTGTCCGGAGTTCAGGTATGAGCCGACGATGTGGGTGAGGGCGTCGGCGCGGCGTTGGGCGGGGGTGCGTTGGTCTTTGCCGGTTTGTCCGTCGCGGTTGTCGGTTCCGGGGCGGGGCTTGGACAGCGCAGACAAGGCGGTGAGGAGGGCTTCGCCGGAGGCGGCGTCGAGGTGTCCTTTGAGGTGGACGCGGCCGCCGAGTCCGGGTGAGGCGTGGAATTCGTTGAGTTCGGGGTTTTCGGAGTCGGGGTTCTTCTTGTCGCCGTTGAGGATCAGTTCGAGTGCTTTGGCGCGGCGGGCGAGGGTGGTGGAGTCTTCGGTGCGGGCTGCGTAGAGGAGGTAGCGGGCGCAGGCTTGTGTTCGGGTGGCGTCGGTTCCGACGATGTCGAACACACCGCCATCGTTACTGTCGGTCTCGGCCGCGGTGTTGTCGCCGGATCGGGCCGGAGCATCACCGTCGGGCACCTTGGCGAGGAGTTCGACGATCACGCGGATCTGGTCGTAATCGGTGTCGCCGGCGTCGAACGCGGCGGCCACCTCCGGATGCTTTGCCAGCTCCCGTCCGAGCCGGACGATCTTGTTCGCCTGGCCGGGTGTCATGGTGGCCGCCCCGGCGAGCCAGTTGCCGGGCGAGGACGCCCCCACCTGTTCGGCCACGCACCGTTGATCGACCTGGTGCATCAGCCGGACCCGCAGCGCCTCGAGTTGCCGCATCCGCAGCGATAGTTCGGGAATCAGCCGCAGGAGTTCGGTGTCGGCGAGCTGCCACGCGGCCACTTCCTGTGGCGCGGTGAGCATCTCGTCGAGATCCATGTTCAAAGTATAATCGAACATGCGTTCGATAGCAAGGGTGGGGGGCGGGATGGCTCTGCCCGGCCGGCCCCGGCGTCAGCATGTCGCCGGATCCCAAACGTTCTACGTCTGTGATCCCGTGCCACGACGCGCGGTAGATGTTGCCTGTGTCGTACCGGCTGATTGCCGCCTTGCTCGTGGCATTCGATGAATCCGCGCCTTCGCGGCTCCCGACGCTGACCGTGCTCCCCGTCGCGCCGGGCCCTGCTACTCGGCGGGAGCGCCGCGGTCCTGCGGAAGATAGCCGCCGAGAAAGGCTCTGACGCCGTCTTCGACGATGTCGCGCACCTCGGTGTCGTCGAGCGGAATGGCGCCACCGACGGAGCGCTGCTGCACCTCCGAGCCGACCAGGGCCAGGAAGTGCTGCGCCATGCGATCGGATCGGGCCTGCCGCAACAGTCCCCGCGCCTGGAGTCGCTCGAAACCCTTCGCCAACTCGCGATGGACTCGCCGGGGGCCCGCTTCCTGCCAGGCCTCCAGTGACACCTGAGGGAAGTGAGCCGCCTCAGAGTTGATCTGTCGGACCATCGCGAAATGGTCCGCGAACTCCTCCTGTACTGGGCTGGTGACCAGATCGAACCCGAGCGCGGCGAGGTCTTCCTGTAGGTCGGTGAGGCTGTCGAGATGTTTTCCCACCGTTGCGATGTGGGACGCGGAGACCCCGGTGGCGCTGTCGGTGACGGTATCGGTGAACAGCGCCTCTTTGCCGCCGAAATGGTTGTACAGGGTCCGGGTGGAGACGCCTGCCTCGGCCGCGATCGTGTCGATGCTCGCTCGCGCGTAGCCGTCGCGGCCGAACACCTTTCGTGCCGCCCGAAGGATCGCGTTGCGCTTCTCGGCTGACCCGCCCCGTGGGCGGGGACTCGTCCCATCCGTGCTGCTCATGCCGCCGATTCTAGCAAATTTACAACGACCGTTTTACAGAGTGCAACGATCGTTGTACCTTTGCCGCTATGACCACGACACGCGAAGCCCCCGGGGCAGTCCTCGAGCCCACCGGCGGGCGGATCACGCTCGGCGTCGTTCTGCTGGGCGCCGTCATCGGCCCGATGTTGATGTCGGGGACGACCGTCGCCCTGCCCGAGATCGGCGCGGACCTGAATGCGTCCGGCGGCCCCCTGCAGTGGGTCGTCACGGGCTATTTCCTCTCGGCCGCGTGCTTCATGCTCATCGCGGGGTCACTGGCCGACCTGCTCGGCAGGCGCCGGGTCCTGCGCGTCGGCGCACTCGTCTACGTCGCCGGGACCGCCTCGGTGGCCGCCGCGCCGAACATCTGGATCGTCGACGTGGCGCGCACCGTCTCCGGGGTCGGCGCCGCCGGGATCATGGCGGCGGGCGGCGGGCTGCTCGCCGCGACCTTCGACGGGCCTGCCAGGACGCGGGCCTTCGCCGCCGTTGGCACGGCGGCGGGAGTCGGCCTGGCCGTCGGTCCGACGATCGCGGGTCTGCTCATCGGCGAACTGGGATGGCGGGCAACGCTTTCCGTCTTCGCCGTACTCGGCTCGGTGATTCTCATCGGCACCGTCTTCGCGACCGAGTCCCGTTCGGGCGCGGGCGTGCGCATCGATTGGCCGGGAGCGGTCACGTTCATCGCCGGCCTCGGGCTGGTCATGCTCGCGATCACGCAACTGCCCGGCGCGGCCTCCCTCAGCCCGCTGCTTCTGGCCCAGTTCGCGGCCGGCGTCGCGCTGCTGGCCGCGTTCGTCCTGATCGAGAAGCGAGTGGCACACCCCCTGCTCGATCTCAATCTTCTGCGGGACAAGCAATTTGCCGCATGGTGCCTGGCCTGCGCCAGCCTGGCCCTCGGCTCGACGGCCGTGCTCGTCACCCTGCCGACCTACCTTCAGGGCGTGAACGGCATCTCGCCGGGCCGCGCCGGTGCGGTCATGCTGATGCTGACGGTCCCGGTGATCGCGGTTCCCTCGCTCGGTGCCCGACTGGTCAACGGCGGGGCGCCGCCGCGCCTGGTGATCACGGCGGCCCTGGCCGCGATGGCCCTCGGCAACGCCTGGCTGCTGGTGCTGCACCCGGGGATCTCCGGCGCGGGGCTCCTCGGTCCCCTCGTCACCATCGGCGCGGGCGCGGGACTGGCCATCGGCATCATCGACGCGAGGGCCATGGCGCTCGTGTCACCGGATCGGGTCGGCATGGCCTCGGGCCTGCTCAACACGGTGCGAGGCGGTTCGAATGCCGTTCTCCTGGCGCTGGTCGGCGCCGTGATGGTCACCCTCCTCCGGGCGTCCCTCAGTGACGATGCTCTGGCACAACATGTTTCATCCGGGAACCTGCGCGGCCCGGATCCCGCCCTGCTCGCCGACTCATTGACCACCGTCTGGCGATTCATCCTCGTCGGCATCGCGGTGCTGTGTGCGGCATCCGCCGCGACCGTCGCCGTGCTGCTCCGTCCCGCCCCATCCCGTCCGACCAAGGAGAACTGATCATGACCCGACCCCTTCGCCTCGTCGTCATCACCGGCAGTACCCGCGACGGCCGCTTCGGCCCGACGGTGACGAGCTGGTTCACCGGCCTCGCGTCGTCGATTTCTGCGATGGACCTCGACGTCGTCGACCTCGCGGACATCGAATTGCCTGTGGCGCACCCGGCCTGGGGCGCCCAGCCGAGTGCGGCGGTCGCGGGCCTCGGGGTGCGGCTCGAGGCGGCCGACGCCTTCGTCATCGTCACCCCCGAGTACAACCACAGCTTTCCCGCGGTGTTGAAGAACGCCATCGACCTGTTCCGTGGGGAATGGCGGGCCAAGCCGGTCGGATTCGTGTCGTACGGCGGCCAGGGCGGCGGCTTGCGCGCCGTCGAGCAGCTGCGGCTCGTATTCGCGGAACTGCACGCAACGAGCGTGCGCGACAGCGTCAGCTTCCATGGCGCTTCGGCCGTGTTCGACGGCGGCAGGCCGGTCGAGCCGGCGATCAGCAACTCGGCGGGCGTGAACATGCTCGAACAGCTCGAATGGTGGGGGTCCGCCCTGCGCTCGGCACGCGAGGCTCGGCCCTACGTCGAGGCGGCCTGACGCATGTGCCCCGTCGGATCGGCGGGGCACATGCGGGTTCTGGAGCGGTGGGCCGGTATTCGCCGGAGCCCGTCAGCTGACGGCGCCGACCAGAACGTCGATGGCCTGGCGGAACCGCGCATCGCTGCCCGCGCTCAGGGTGGACCAGGCCACCCCGTCGGCCGACACGCTCGAGGTGCCGACGATCCGGCCCCGGTCGGTGTCGAACACCGTGACGGGACCGCCGATCGGCTCGACCTTGCCGTCGCCGTGCCGGATCGCGACGATCTCTGCGCGCTCCCAGCAGCAGGCCAGCGCGGCGGACACCGCAACGACATCCTGATCGGCGACCCCGAGAGCGGCGAGCCGTCGCGCGGTGGACCTGGCGTCTGCGCAGTCCGCCAACGCGGCGACCAGCTGGTCGGTCGGCGCGTTGACCACTCCGAGGTCGACCGGCGACTGCCGTCCGATCGCGTCGAGCATCAGCTCCCCGGCGGGAGGCTCCGCGCGCTGCAGCACATACGAATCGGGCCCGCGGAGGGCGAGCACCGATCCGGTCGGTCCGTGCGCGAGGCAGAGCCGCGAGATCTCCTCCGCGACATACCACCGCAGCGCCACCTCCCAGTTCGGACGGGCCAGCACCTGAAGCCATTCGGCGACGTCCGGATGCACCGCGCCCGCCTCGAGGAGCCCGCGCTCGGCGAGGGTCGCCCTGGCGGTATCGAACGCGGCGTCCCTGGCGGCCACCGAGTCGAACCGTGCCGTCGCGTTCAGCACCACCGGCAGCTCGTCGATGCCAAGGATGTTCATCAGCAGATCCAGCTCGTCGAGGCCGAGCGTGACCGACTCCAATCGGGACGGCGCGGAAAGCGTGCCCGAGTCGATCACCGGTCGTACTCCTGGGGATCCGCGCCGAGGACCGCGGGGATTACGACGCGGCCGTCGCTGAAGTGCTCGAAGTTCTTCAAGTAGGCGGGGGTGTGGTGTTCCTCGTCGTCCTGGCCTCCGCCCGCAGCGCCGCCCATCATCGGGGAGCCGAGCTGGCCCCCGCGCGGACCGGCAGCGACGGCCGCCTCCGCGCGTGCGGCTCCGGAGGTGAACGCCTCCGAGCCGCCCGGCACACCCGTGACCCCGCCGCCGAGGCCGCCACCGGAGCCGCGGCCCCAGCCCTCGGGCAGCGTGGCGCGCCCGGCGCCACCGCCGCCGAAGCCGCCCGCACCGCCGCGGCCCATGCCACCGGCCGAGGTCATGGTGCGGGTGGCGCCCGAACCCGAACCCGAGCCCGGACGGCCGCCCGCGCCGGGACCCGCCGTCGGAGTCGCGGAGAAGCCGCCGAACGACTGGCCGGAGCCACCGCCGGTGATCGCGGACACCGCCGCGGGAGCGAGTGAGGTCGCGGTCGAGGTGACGGTGCTGAATCCGGCGCCCGCGATCGAGCCCGCCTGTGAGGCGGCGCTGACCACGGCCGGGTTCTGGGCGTGCGCCATCACCGCAGCGATGGCGGCGCCGGCCGGGTTGGTCCGCCAGTCGACGTCGTCCTTGTTCGTGGGCACCGCCTCCTGCGCGCCCGCGCCCGAGGCCTGCGCGCCGGTCGCCAACGGCGGCGGCGGGGTGAAGCTCTGCGGCACCGAGACCGCGGTCGATGCGGCCTCATAGCTCTCCATGACCAGCGCCGCCCGCAGATCCATCGCCCGGTCGGCGGCCTCCGCGGCAGCGCCTGCGCCGGCCAGCGAGCCCCCGACGGTGTGGGCCACGACCTTCGCGGTCTTGACGGCCGCGATCTCGGGCAGGCTCGGCATGGTGATCCGGGCCACGGAGTGCGTGCTGGCCGCGGCGGCGGCCTTGGCGGCCGTCGTCGTCGCCATCGCGGTGGACTCCTCGGTCCAGGCGGTGAACGGGATGAGCTTGGCGAGGGCGGCATCGGAGGCGAGTCCCTCCCAGCCCACCCGCAGCTCTTCCATCACCTTGGTCATGGTCGCGGACGCGTCCATCAGGCCGGCCGAGATGTTCGTCCAGGCGACGCCCGCCGCGGACAGCTGCACCGGCCCGACTCCCGCGTTGAGGGCGGTCGAGTTCCAGGTGGCCCCGCGAGGCATCCAGACGACGCCGGTGAATCCCATGGTCATATCGGTGTCTCCTCAGATCCGGTGTCGGACGCTCACATGCCCGCGGCGAGCGAGGCGCCTAGGGAATGGTCCTGGTTCTCGTACTCGGCGGCGTGCTTGCGCAGGGTGTCGGCGGCGACCCGCAGCTCGGCGACGCCGGTCGAGGCGGACGGCAGGAAGCTGTCCGCGACCGAGTTGAACGAGTTGGCGACCATGACCGAGACCTCTTCGGTGCCCGCGGGCGCCAGGTGCAGGGCAGGCGCGTTGAGCCGGACCGTGGCCTCCAGGCGCGCCGCGAGGGCGTCGAGCTGCGTCGCGGCGGAGATCAGGGCTTCGGGAGCGACATACACATGGCCTGACATGGTCGCGGCCTCCTTGAGGGCTCGGCGGAGCGGGGCCTGCGGGGCGATCCGCAGACACCGAGATTGGTCGTCATGAGGTTGGACGCGGCGCGCGCCCGACCGGTTCCCACCAATTTCGCCGACCGCGCCCGTTACCCCCAGCCGAGCTGGTGCAGGCGCTCTTCCTCGATGCCGAAGTAGTGCGCGACCTCGTGGATCACCGTGATCGCGACCTCTTCGATCACCTGTTCCTCGGAATCGCAGACGTCGAGGAGGGCCTCGCGATAGATGGTGATGGTGTCCGGCAGCGAGCCGCCGTAGTGGCTGTCGCGTTCGGTCAGCGCGATGCCGTGATAGAGCCCGAGCAGTCCGGGTTCCTCGGGATCGCGGTCCTCCACCAGCACCACGACGTTGTCGATCGCGCGGGCGAGTTCGGCGGGGATGAGGTCCAGCGCCTCTGAGACCAGCTCCTCGAAGCGGGCCTCGGTCATCTGCACGGTCACGTCAATTGCCCGCGCCAGGCAGCGGAACCGGCAGCGAACGGCCCTCGGGGACCGGCGGCGGCGGAATCGGCGGTGCGCCGTTGATCAGGATGTCGCCCTTGGCCGAGTTGACGATCGAGGCGAACCCGCCGGTGTCGAGCTCCTTGCCGACCGAGCAGGTGACCTTCCGGCTGCCGGCCAGCCAGCTGGTCAGGTCGATGTTGTCCCAGAACAGGGTGAGGGTCTTGTTCCGCAGCGCGTCCGGCGAGCCGAGGAACTCGTTCGACGCCTGCGTGCACGTCTCCTCCAGGTACTTGTCCTGGTCCGGGATGTCGGGGAAGCCGCCGGTGAACTTGGCGCCGAGGTCGACCACCGAGATCACCTCGAAGGCGTGCGGGTCCGTGCAGGGGACCGGGTCCGTCGGGACGTTCTGGTTGATGCCGATGCAGGTGCCTGCGTCCCAGGTCTTCGACTGGTCCTGCCCGGCAACCGTCCCGTAGATCGATTGCGGGTTGCCGGTCGTGCCCGAGTACTGCAGACCACAGCGCAGCGTGCGCTCCCCGGCCGCCCAGCCCGCGACCCCGGGGTTGATCAGGCCGACGCTGAACTTGCCGTTCGGATCGAACTTGGCACCGAGGTACTCGTTCACGGCTGGGGCGCAGTGCTCGTCGCGGAGCTGGGAGAACCGGAGCACGCCAGGGAACTTCGAGCCGGGGCCGAACTCGGTGCCGGGGAAGTTGCTCAGGTCCACCTCGGAGGCGACCTCGAACAGGTGCTCCGAAGAGCAGTCCACCTTCTCCAGATCGCTGGCGTCGTCCTCGTTCCACGTCAGGCAGTCGCCCGCGTGGGCGGTGCCGAACGCGCTGCCCGACACCGCGCCGGTCGACATCGGCCCGCCGGTGTTGGCGTGCGTGCTGAGGTCGTTCTCGCTCTTGAAGCCGCCGGAGAAGACCGCGGTCGCGATGGCGGCGATGATCGCGCCGAGCGCGATGGCGGCGAGAGCACGCCGGGTCATGGTCGCGGACAGATGGTGTCCGGGTTTGTCGGCCGACGGGGTGCCCGAGTCGCGGATCGCCTCGGCGTCGAGGCGCGCGTCGTCGCCCCGACCGGAGGCGTCGCGTTCGTTGGCATGTTCGTCCGACATCTCGTCCATAATGCCCGTTGGTCGCGCCGATGCCGAACCTTCCCCCGCACGCGTTGAGGGCCGTGCCCACGTACCAAGTAAGGTTTGTGGTCGTGATTGACCTCAAGTTCCTGCGCGAGAATCCCGACGTCGTCCGCGAGTCACAGCGCACCAGGGGCGAGGACCCGGCCCTGGTCGACGCGCTGCTGGCGGCCGACGAGGCCCGCCGCGCCGCGGTGCTGGCCGGCGACAACCTCAGGGCGGAGCAGAAGGCGCTCGGCAAGAAGGTCGGCCAGGCGTCCGCGGAGGAGCGGCCCGCGCTGCTCGCCGGGTCGAAGGAACTGGCTCAGAAGGTCAAGGACGCCGAGGCCGCGCAGCACGAGGCGGATGCCGCGCTCGACGCCGCGGCCCGTGCCATCTCGAACATCGTGCAGGAGGGCGCACCGGCGGGCGGCGAGGACGACTTCATCACCCTCGACACCGTCGGCGAGATCCCGTCCTTCGACTTCGAGCCGAAGGACCACCTCGAGCTCAGCGAGTCGCTCGGCCTGATCGACATGGAGCGCGGCGCCAAGGTGTCCGGCGCGCGCTTCTACTTCATGACCGGCTACGGCGCGATGCTGCAACTCGGCCTGCTGCAACTGGCCGCGCAGAAGGCGACCGCGAACGGCTTCACCCTGATGATCCCGCCGGTGCTGGTGCGGCCGGAGATCATGCAGGGCACCGGGTTCCTCGGCCAGCACTCCGAGGAGGTGTACCACCTGGAGCAGGACGACCTGTACCTCGTCGGCACCTCCGAGGTCCCGCTCGCCGGGTACCACTCCAACGAGATCATCGACCTGAGCGAGGGCCCGAAGCGGTACGCGGGCTGGTCGTCCTGCTTCCGGCGTGAGGCGGGCAGCCACGGCAAGGACACCCGCGGCATCATCCGCGTGCACCAGTTCGACAAGGTAGAGATGTTCACCTACTGCAAGCCGGAGGATGCCGACGCCGAGCACCAGCGGCTGCTCGCATGGGAGCGCGAGATGCTCGCGGCCATCGAGGTGCCCTACCGGGTGATCGACGTCGCCGGTGGCGACCTCGGTTCGTCCGCCGCGCGCAAGTTCGACTGCGAGGCATGGGTTCCGACCCAGCAGGCCTACCGCGAGCTGTCGTCGACCTCGAACTGCACGACCTTCCAGGCTCGCAGGCTCGGCACCCGCTACCGGGACGAGAACGGCAAGCCGCAGACCGCCGCGACCCTCAACGGCACGCTGGCGACCACCCGCTGGATCGTCGCGATCCTGGAGAACCATCAGCAGGCCGACGGCAGCGTCACCGTGCCGGTTGCGCTGCAGCCGTTCGTCGGGACCGACGTCCTGCGGCCCTAGTTCCCGGTAACTTCGGTCGACATGACGGACGATCCGATCGACCCCCGGCTCCAGGAGATCGCGCAGCGGGTCTTCGACGCGGCCAGGGCGGGTGACGCCGCGACCATCGCCGCCTACCTCGACGCGGGTGTGCCGGTGAACCTCACCAACGGCACCGGCGACACATTGGTGATGCTCGCCGCGTACCACGGCCACGCCGAGACGGTGCAGCTGCTGATCGAGCGGGGCGCGGACGTCGACCGGCTCAACGACCGCGGTCAGTCGCCGGTCGCGGGCGCCATCTTCAAGGGCGAGGAGGCCGTGGTGCGTGCACTCGCCGCCGCCGGGGCCGATCCGAATGCAGGCCACCCGACCGCCGTCGACTCGGCGAAGATGTTCGGCAGGGAGGACTACCTGCAGCTGTGGCGCGCGTAGTCGCTCAGCCGTGCTCGCCGCAGACCGACTGCCAGATCCGTTCGGGCAGGACCTTCGCCGCCTCGTCCATGTCGATGCCAGGCGCCGCGGACAGCCAGCGCCTGCTGGTCTCCGCGACCGGTCCGATCACCAGCATCTCGATCAGGGCGGGGGACAGCGCGACCACCCTGCCCGCCTCGACGTGCGGGGTCATCCAGTCGGACATCGCCTGCATCCGGGGTGCCTTCTCGGCCGCGAGCTCCCCGGCATGCGCGGGCAGGAAGCCCGAGTACGCGGAGGCGTGGATGAAGTGTGCCTGGGCGCGGTGCCGCCCCACCCAGTGCAGGTAGGCCGCGGCCATCGCCTTGACCCCGGTCCGCGCGGTGCGGCAGCGGACCAACTCGGCGATCAGCGAGTCCAGCAGATCGGACATGCACCGGCTGTACAGCGCCGCGGACAGGCCGTCGAAGCTGCCGAAGTGGTGGTAGAGGCTGCCGACGCTGACCCCGCTCGCCTCGGTCACCGCGGTCATGGTGAACCCGGAGGGCCCGGACCGCGCGAACACCGCCAGCGCTCCGTCGAGGAGCCGCTGCCTGGTCTCGGTGCCGCGATGCTGCGTGCCGATGTCCACCTCCATGGCCCACGGGCAGAGCATTGACATGCCGCCGCCCATTGACAACACTTTCTAGAAAAGCTCTCTAATTTTAGCGGAGGGATCTGCACATGCGCGAGTTCGAGGTTCCGGCCACCTTCACCATCCCGGCCGATGTGTCGATGGCGGACACGGTGTTCCGGCACGCGCAGGATTCGCCGGACTTCGTCCCGTTCCAGCTGTCGTCCGGGTCGGGCTGGTCCGACGTCACCGCCGCCCGGTTCGCCGAGGACGTCACCGCCGTGGCGAAGGGCCTGATCGCCTCCGGGGTCGCGTCGGGGGACCGCGTCGCGATCATGTCGGCGACCAGGTACGAGTGGGTGCTGCTCGACTACGCCATCTGGAGCGCGGGTGGCTGCACGGTGGCGATCTACGAGACTTCGGCTGCGGCGCAGGCGAAGTGGATCCTCGAGGACTCGGGGACCACGCTGCTCGTCGTCGAGACGCAGCGGCACGCCGACACGGTCCGCGAGGTGGCGGCCACCGCGCCCGCGCTGCGCGAGACGCTGCAGATCGACGAGGGCGCGGTCGACGAACTGATTCGCCGTGGCGCGGGGGTGGACGACGCGGAGCTGCGCGCCAGGCGCGCAGCCGTGGGGGCGAGCTCGCCGGCCACCCTCATCTACACGTCCGGCACCACCGGTCGCCCGAAGGGCGTGCAGCTGACCCACGCGAACCTGTTCGCCGAGTCGGTGGCCGTGCGCACCGCGCTGAGCGAGGCCCTCGTCGAGGGCAAGCGGACCCTGATGTTCCTGCCGCTGGCGCACGTGTTCGCGCGCGCCATCTCGGTGGGAGCGTTCGATGCGAAGGTCACCGTCGCGCACACCGCGGACTGGACGACGCTGGTCGACCAGTTCGCCGCGTTCAAACCGAATTTCATCCTGTCCGTGCCGCGGGTGTTCGAGAAGGTCTACAACGCGTCCCGGCAGAAGGCCGTCGACGGCGGCAAGGCCAAGATCTTCGACAAGGCGGCGGCGACCGCGATCGAGTGGAGCCGCGCCAGGGACGAGGGCGGCCCTGGCCTGGGGCTTCGGCTGCGGCACGCGCTGTTCGACCGGCTGGTCTACGGGAAGCTGCGGGCGGCGCTCGGCGGCGAGTGCGACCTCGCGGTCTCCGGCGGTGGCCCGCTCGGTGCCCGGCTCGGGCACTTCTTCCGCGGTGTCGGGCTGCCGATCTACGAGGGGTACGGCCTCACCGAGACCACCGCTGCGGTCACCGTGAACACCTCGTCCCGCCAGCGCGTCGGCACCGTGGGCCGCCCGCTCGACGGGCACGGGGCGCGGATCGCCGACGACGGCGAGCTGCTGGTGCGCGGCCCGGTGGTGTTCGACGGGTACTGGCACAACGAGCAGGCCACTGCGGACGCCTTCGTCGACGGCTGGTTCCGCACCGGCGATCTCGGGACGATCGATGACGCCGGGTTCGTCACCATCACCGGCCGCAAGAAGGAGATCATCGTGACCGCGGCGGGCAAGAACGTCTCACCGTCGCAGCCGGAGGACGCGCTGCGGGCGCACCCGCTGATCGGTCAGTGCATGGTCGTCGGCGACGCGAAACCCTTTGTCGGGGCACTGATCACGATCGACCCCGAGGCGCTGCCCGGATGGCGGGAGCGCAACGGGGTTGCCGCCGACGTGCCGCTCGCGGAGCTGATCGGTCACCCGGCGCTCGTCGCGGAGATCGATGCCGCGGTCGCGGAGACCAATGCGCAGGTGTCCTCGGCCGAGCAGATCAAGAAGGTCCGGATCCTGGCCGTCGACTGGACGCAGGAGACCGGCGAGTTGACCCCGAAGATGTCGCTCAAGCGCAACGTTGTCCTCGAGCGCCACGCGGTCGACGTCGAGGAGATCTACGCCTGACGGTCAGCGGGCGCCGGTCACCAGGTCGCGCTCGGCGTCCGCGCGGAGGTCGTACTCGGCGCGGGCCCTTGCGACCTCGTCCTGATGCAGTTCGGTCCAGCTGACCAGCGCCTGGATCGTCTCGTGCAGCGTCTCGCCGAGCGGGGTGAGCGCGTAGTCGACCCGCGGTGGCACCACGGGGTACACGGTGCGGCGGACCAGCCCGTCGCGTTCGAGCTGTCGCAGCGTGACGGTCAGCATCCGCTGGCTGATGCCGTCGATCTCCCGGCGTAGTTCGGTGAAACGCAGGGTCCGCCGGTCGAGCAGCGCGATCACCAACAGCGACCATTTGTCCGCGATCCGGTCCAGGATCTGCCGGACCTCGCAGTCCTCCCTGGTGTCCCACTGGTAAGGGTCCCGGTCGTCGCCGGTATCGGCGCAGTGAGTCGGTTCCTTTGAAGTGCCTTCTTCCATACATACCGATGGTGCCCAATGATTGGGTCAGTTACAAGAGGGAACCGACCCAATGGCAAGGAACCGGGGTCGATGGGTTCCCGGCGACCGACCGGAGGAGCGTTCAGTGCTGGACTCACCGCAACCACCCCTGCTCGAACGAGATCGCGACCGCTTCAGCGGCCGGGAGTGGGCCATGCTCCTCGTGCTGTGCGGCGCGATCTTCCTCGAGGGTGTCGACGTGTCGATGTTCGGCGTTGCGCTGCCCTCGATCCGCGCCGACCTGTCGATGTCCACCGCCGAGCTGCAGTGGGTGATCAGCGCTTACGTGCTCGGCTACGGCGGCTTCATGCTGCTCGGGGGTAGGGCGGCCGACCTGCTAGGCCGCCGTCGGATGTTCCTGCTGTGGCTCGCGGTGTTCATCGCCTTCTCCGGTCTCGGGGGACTCGCCTCCGAGGGCTGGGTTCTGATCGCCGCCCGCTTCGTGACCGGGGTGGCCGCTGGCTTCATGGCCCCCGCCGGACTGTCGATCATCACCACGACGATCGCCGAGGGGCGCAAGCGCAACCAGGCGCTGCTGGTGTACGCGGGGACGGGCGCGGCCGGCTTCTCGCTCGGCCTCGTCGTCGGTGGTGTTCTCGCCGAGTTCTCTTGGCGCTGGGTCTTTTTCGCCCCGGTGATCCTCGCCGCGCTGATCCTGTTCGCAGGTGTCCGGCTGATCCCGGCGCAGGCGCGTCCGGCCGCCAGGTCGATGCGGGACTTCGACCTGGTCGGCGCGTTCAGCGTCACCGGAGCGATGCTGCTGCTGGTCTACGGCGTCGTGCGGGCACCCGACGTCCCGCTCGGCGCGACGGTCGCCGCGCTGGCGGGCAGCGCCGCGTTGCTGGCACTGTTCGTCGCCGCCGAACGCCAGGTGCCCACGCCGCTCGTACGCCTGGGCATCCTGCGGTCGGGGCCCCTGGTCCGCGCGAACCTGGGCGCGATCCTGTTCGCTGGCTCGTTCGTCGGGTTCCAGTTCATCCTGGTGCTCTACCTGCAGGAGCTGCGCGGATGGTCGGCACTGGCGACCGGACTGGCCATGCTCGCGGTGGCGGGCGATGCGGTGCTCGCCCCGACGCTGACCCCGTGGTTGGTGAACCGGTTCGGGAACGTCCGGGTGATCTTCGCCGGGCTGCTGGTGGCCGGGGTGGCGTACGTGTCGTTCCTGTGGATCGGCGCCGATACGGCCTACGCGGTGATGCTGCCCGCGCTGATCCTCATCGGTGTCGCGTTCGCGCTGGTGTACGGACCGCTGACGATCGCAGGGACGGACGGGATCGCGGAGGACGAGCAGGGCCTGGCGGGCGCTCTGCTCTACACGTCCTGGCAGCTCGGCTCGGCGCTCGGGCTGGCGGTGGTCACGGCGGTGCAGGTCACCACGCTCGGCGCCGACCACTCGGAGGCCGGCCTGCTCGACAGTTACCGTGCCGCCCTGACGGTTCCGGTACTCGCCATCGCCGCTGCGGCCGTCATCACCGCGTTCGGTCTGCGGGCCAGGGCACAGGTGCGTCCGGCGGAACGCGTGCCGGTCGCGGCCTGACTCCGCCGCCCCTGACGTCCCGCGCGCTACCGGCGCGCGGGACGCTTCCGCGCGCCCGGGCAGACGCGCCGGTCACCGCCTCACGCGGCGCTCTGGAAGATTCCGGGGGGCTCGCAGGCATCGGGCGCCACCTGGTCCCTCCGGTCTTGGAGGTCCCCGCCACGCTCCATGCGTTCTCGCTCCTGGTCGCGCCATGTGTCGTCGTCCCGGTCCATATCCCCGTCGCCGAAGGGTGAGCTCGCGTTCTCGGGCTGTACCTGACAGGGGACCGGGTCCTGCGCGGCCGCGTTCGTTCCCGCTCGGTCGTCTCCGTAGCCGCCGAAGAGCACGGCGGCGGCCGCGAGGGATCCGAACATCCAGGTGATCGCGAGTTTCACTGCCTCGTCCTTCCAGTGCGGGAAGGAGGGTCGGCGCGATACGGGCCGCGATATGGGCACAGCGTTGTCCCGGCGACATGCCGATCGTCGTCGCCCAGCCTTCCGGCAGGCTTCCGTCATGCTCGCGACCCGGCAGTGCCATCGACCGTGCGATCGCCCGCGCGCCCACCGGAAGTGGTGGCCGTGGACATGGCGCGCCTCGAATAACCGTGTTCCAGTGCAACCAGCCGGCGCCCGGTGATATTCCCGATGACGGTGCGTGAACTGCTGTTCGCCGCGGTGGGTGTGCGGTGGCCGCCGAGTGGTTTCTCCCCGATGTGAGCATCCTTCGTCAGGCAATTCGGACGTGATGAACTGTCTCGCGCGGGAGGGGGTCATGACTGTTACGGTCGGTGCGGCGGAGTCGAAGTCGACCGTTCCGGATGTGCGTACGCCTGTGGGGGGCAAGTTGATCAGTCGGATCGCAGTGACGACAGCGTGTGTGTTCGCGTTGGTGCTCGGCAGTGCGGGTGCCTCCGGGGCATCAGCGGTGGGAGTGACTGTCCTTCCGCCGCTGTCCGGTCGGTCTCCGGTGGGAACGACTGTGCTGCATCTCGTCGATGAGTCGCGGCAGGATCCGTTTCGGCCTGATCGTCGACGTGAATTGATGGTGTCGGTGTTCTACCCGGCAGCCGATGCCGACTCGCATCCGCGCGCGCACTATGTGTCCACCGATGTTGTTCCTGGACTGGAGAAGCGCTTCGGTGTCGCGCTGCCCGGATTGTTGACCAATTCCCACACGGACGCGCAGGCACTGGCCGGCGGCGAACACCCGGTCCTCCTGTATTCGCCGGGCGGAGGAGTCTCGCGGCTGCTCGGGACCGGCCTGGCCGAGGACCTGGCCAGTCGAGGCTATGTGGTGGTGACCATCGACCACACGTATGAGGCTCCGGCCGTGGAATTCCCCGGCGGGCGGATCGTCCAGGCCGCGCCCGTCGATGGGGGCATCGGGAAGGACGTCCGGCAGAAGTTCATGGCTGCCAGGCTGCTCGACACGCGGTTCGTCCTCGACTCACTCACCCGGTTGGCAGGCGGCGTGAACCCCGACGCCGATCACCGTGAACTGCCGATCGGTCTCGATCGCGCGCTCGACCTGGATCACGTCGGGATGGTCGGCCACTCCTCCGGCGGGTACACCGCGGTCGAGGCGATGCACGGCGACCGCCGCATCGACGCCGCGGTCGATCTCGACGGTCAGATCGGTGTCGATGAGCAGTTCGGACGCGCCGTCACCGAGGGGGTGGATCGTCCGGTCCTGGTCATGACGAGCCAGCAGATCGAAGAGGTCGGGGACGCCAAGCCGTCGCTGGATGCGTTCTGGCAGAACGCCACTGGCTGGAAGCGTGCAGTGACGATGCGGGATTCGGCGCACTACGACTTCACCGACATGTCCGTGCTGGTACCCGAGGTGGTACGACCGGCTGCCGCGCGCTACATCGGGCCCATCGCGGCCCAGCGCTCGACGGCCCTCGTCCGCACGTATGTCGCGGCCATGTTCGACAAGTTCCTGCGGAACAGGTCGGACACCGTGCTCGATCGATCGCCAACGGATCCGGAGATCGTCGTACCGCGCTGATTCGCCGCGAATTGCCGTAGTCCGGTGCGGGCCTACAGCTTCGAGGACCGGAGCTCGTGGCCCTTCGACGTCTTGCAGCGCCCGGTCTCGAGGTCCCACTGCCAGCCGTGCAGGTTGCAGGTGAGGTTGGTGCCCTCGACGACGCCGAACTTGGACAGGTCCGCCTTCAGGTGCGGGCAACGTCGCTGGATCTCGTAGCCACCGACCTCGATCGACGCGGAGTCGTCGTGCGCCTCGGAGAACCAGCCGTCGGCGTATGCGATCCGCTCGTCGGTCAGGCACTTGAAGAAGGTGTAGAGGAATTCGTTGTAGCCACCGACCCGCCACGCCTGGAACCGGGTGGACAGGAAGATGGTGTTCACCCAGTCGGGCTCGTCGTCGCGCAGGACCGTGCGCACCAGCTCGGGGGCGATGCGGAAGCCGTACCGGTACTTGCCCTCGCCCTCGATCGGCTCGCGCACGGTGCGGTTCGGGAAGTCGAGGACAACCGTCTCCTCGCCCATGACCAGGCCGACCGGGTACCCGATGCCGTCGCAGATCAGGTCGGACTGCGCCATGATCGGCTCGAACTTCGCCTTCAGCGGCCCGAGTAGCGGCTCGCCCTCGGCCGGCGCCCATGACGCCTTCTCCGCCGCGAGGACCGGCGCCATCCGCTGCGCCATGTCCTCGATGTAGGCGGCCTTGTCGCTGAAGATCTTGTCGACCTCGGCATCCGGGATCGGGTGCGTCAGGGTCAGCTCGGAGCCGTGGACGTCCACCGTCGAGCCGGGGATCATCAGCACGCCGCCATCGTTGCCGTGGATGCGCATCTGCTCGAGGAAGACGATCTGATCCGGGAAGATGTTGCCCTCGTCGTCGTGATCGTCGTTGAGGTAGCGCAGCTCCTCGTCCAGGAACACCGGGGGACCAGCCGAGGGCACCACCCAGGTGGCCCCGACCTGCTCGATGTAGCTGCGGCAGCGGTCCATGCCGCGCTGGCGCTTCTGCTTGCCGAAGTTCGACTTGGTGCGCGAGGGGATGTCGTAGACCATCGGGTACCAGATCGCGCCCGAGTACTGCAGCAGGTGGATGTCGATCTTGCCGAACTGCTCGTGCAGCACGTCCATGTCGACCGGGCGCGCGTCGTTCATGTTGAAGCAGGTGGTCTCGCCGTCGGAGACGACAAGGCCGGAGTCGCCGATCGGGCCGTCCGCGGGGGCGCGCAGCGCGATGATCATCACATCGAGGTCGCCCACCCTGTGCTTGACCGAGTCCTCGGTCTCGAAGAACTTGGTGAAGCCCAGCTTCTCCAGCTCGCGCTTGAGATCCGGCACCGGGTAGTCGGGCAGCAGCACCGTCGCGTCCTTGTTGACGTGCTTGGTGAGCGTCTCCGGGTCGAAGTGGTCTTTGTGCAGGTGCGAGACGTAGAGGTAGTCGCAGTTGCCGAGGGCATCCCAGTCCAGCCCGGTGTTGTCCGGGAACGGGAACCACGATGCGAAGTAGGCGGGGTTCACCCAGGGGTCGCACAGGATCGATCCGGCCTTGGTCTGGATGTGGAATCCGGCGTGTCCGACGCTGGTGACCTGCACTGGTAGTCCTCCTGGGGGGTTTACGACGCCTCCAGGGTAGGCGGCCGAGAGGCCGCCCGGCACCTCGCGTGGCGTCGGCCACTCCAAGAAGGGACCAAGGTCCTTCCGTCGGCGATCGCCTCCGCCGCGTCCGTACGGTGGATGCGGTGCATGCTCGGAACAGTCCTCGCCACCCGGTTCGTCACCCGCGCGCGGCGGATCGACCATCGGGGCGACACCGTGCACGGCGGCGACGACGGGGCGGGCGGGCCCGCCTGCTGTCGGCCTCGTTGTCCGCGATGGTGCTCGGCGGCGTCGGCCTCGGCTGGGCGGCGCAGTCCCACGTGACCGCGGGGCTGCAGTTCTCGAATGCGCTCGACGGGCTCGCGGGGGACGGCCCGAAGTCCCGGCACGGCGACGCGAACATCCTGTTGATCGGATTGGACAGCCGCAAGGCGATGGACGGCAGCGACCTCCCCGCACAGTTCGTCACCGACGAGCTGCACGCGGGGGACAGCGGTGTCGGCGGCTACAACACGAACACGCTGATCCTGCTGCACGTCCCCGGCGACGGCAGCCGGGCGACGGCGGCCGCGATCCCGCGCGACGACTACGTGAGCGTCCCCGGGTACGGGATGCGCAAGATCAAGGAGGCCTACGGTCTCGCCAAGGCCGACGAGGACATCCGGCTGGCCGAGGCGGGCGTCGACGACGCGGAGCGGGAACGGCAGGCGCGCGACGCGGGTCGCCGCTCGACGCTCGCGACGGTGCAGAACCTGCTGCAGGTGCCCATCGACCACTTCGCCGAGGTGAACATGCTCGGCTTCTACCACCTGGCGCAGGCGGTCGGTCCCGTCAAGGTCTGCCTGAACAACGCCGTGCAGGACGACTTCTCCGGGGCAAACTTCAAGGCCGGTGTGCAGTCACTCGACCCGGCGCAGGCGCTGGCGTTCGTGCGCCAGCGGCACGGCCTCGACAACGGGGACCTGGACCGCACGCACCGCCAGCAGGCGTTCATCGCCGGGGTAATCGCCAACCTCAAGAGCAGCGGCGTGATCGGCAACATCGGCAAGATGCAGGCGCTGGTGGACGTGGTCAAGAAGGACGTCGTCATCGATTCGGGGATGGACCCGGTGTCCTTCGCCTTGCAGGCCGAGAACCTGACCTCCGGCAACCTGGACTTCTTCACGCTGCCGATCGAGGAATACGCCACGATCGACGGGCAGTCCGTGAACCGGGTCGACCCGGACCGGCTGCGGGCGGAGATCGCGGCGCTGTTCGGAAGCGGCCGGTCCGCGGTCGTGCAGGGCGGCATGCAGGCGCCGAGTCTGCCGGACCGTGACGAGCCCGCGCGGGGCGCGGCGCCGGACCCGGCGCCGGACGCGGGTCTGCGCGCCTTCGCGGGCGACGTGCCGTCCTCGGGGCCGCAGGGCGGGGCCGTGCGGGCGGACGACGGCATCCCCTGTGTCGACTGACCCGACCCGGGTGCGTTGACTGACCGGCCGGGTGTGGTGAGTCCGTCCCGCTCTCGTCGTGGTGGGCCGGATCACGGCGGTCGGGCTACGCTGGCCGACGTGGAACCCGTCTACAGAACGATCATCGGCGTCGCCCGCGTGGTGTTCGCCGCCGAGGGATTGAAGTTCACCGTCAAGGGTGACGAGCACATCCCGGCCACGGGTGGGGCGGTCATCGCCGTCAACCACACGGGGTACATGGACTTCACCTACGCCGGTTTGCCCGTGCGCACGGTGAAGCGCTACATCCGGTTCATGGCGAAGAAGGAGGTCTTCGACAACAAGATCTCCGGGCCGATCATGCGCGCGCTCAAGCACATCCCGGTCGACCGCGCCGCGGGCGCCGAGTCCTACCGAGCGGCCGTCGACGACCTGCGCGGCGGGGAACTGGTTGGCGTGTACCCGGAGGCGACGATCAGCCGCAGCTTCGAGCTCAAGGAGTTCAAGTCCGGCGCCGCGCGGATGGCCATCGAGGCCGGGGTGCCGGTCATCCCGGTCGTGATCTGGGGCGCTCAGCGGGTCTGGACCAAGGGTCATCCGAAGCGGTTGGGGCGCACCAACACTCCGATCTCCATCGCCGTCGGCGAGCCGATCCAGCCGTTCGAGCCGGCCGGCGAGCTCACCGCGAAACTGCACGCGACGATGGAGTCGATGCTGCACGAGTTGCAGCAGGACTACGACCACCCGGCCGGCGCCTACTGGGTTCCCGCGCGCCTCGGTGGCGGAGCCCCCACGCTCGAGGAGGCCAACCGGATGGATGCCGAAGAGGCCGAGGCGAAGGCGGCACGTCGGGCGCAGCAGTGAGGCGTCGGCTGCTGCGCATCGCGGGTGCGGTCGTCGTCGTGCCGGTCGTCGTGCTGTTGGGCTCGATGGCGTGGGTGGCCGTCGCATCGGCCGGGCACGTGTACGACCCGGAGGACGCCCCGGAGGCCCCGGTGGTGATCGTGCTCGGCGCCAAGGTGAAGGACGGCAAGCCGATGTCCTTCCTCGCCGGCCGCCTGGACGTCGGCGCGCAGATGGTGCACGAGGGCAAGGCCCGCGCGGTGCTGGTCTCCGGCGACGCGAACGGCACGTCCGGCGACGAGATCGCCGCGATGACCGAATACCTGGTGGGCAAGGGCATCGATCGGTCGCTGATCGTCGGTGACGACTACGGCCTGGACACCTACGACACCTGTGCGCGCGCCGCCAAGACCTTCGGCGTGCGCAAGGCGCTGATCGTCAGTCAGGGCAATCACGTCGCCAGGGCGGTGGCGCTGTGCCGCGACGCAGGCATCGATGCCGACGGTGTGAAGGGTGAGTGCGACTGCCGCTTCATCACCGTGGCCAGGAACACCGCCCGTGAGTGGCTGGCCAGCCCGAAGGCCGTCGCGGACATGCTCAGCAGCAGGGAGCCGAAGGTCGTCTCGGATCCCGACGATTCGCTCGAGCGGGCGATGGCGGGCTGAGGGCGCAGAGCCCAGACGAGAGGCCGGCTCCCCGATGGGG
>NZ_JBSGTR010000053.1:0-42521 GCF_053607505.1 Rhodococcus sp. NPDC055112 | reverse complement strand
CGTTCGGCGTGCTGCTGCTCGCGGCGGCGTTCTACCTGTGGACGCGCGGTCGCGCGGCGCTCGAGCGCGCGGACGCGACCGAGCACCTCCAGGCCCTGGCCAGCGTCAAGGTCTCGTCGACCAGCGAGGTGACCCAGGAGACCTCGGTGAGGAAGCCGTCGTGCCCGGCGTCGGACCGCGCCACCCGCAGGCCGGCACAGCCCGGCAGCAGCTCCGCCATCTGCTGGAGTTGGCGCAGCGGCATGATCCGGTCCGAGTCGATCGCACCGACGACCACCGGGACCTGGCACGAGCCGAGCGCTGCCGCGATCCCGCCGCGGCCGCGGCCGACGTCGTACCGGCTGACGGCCTCGCTGAGCACCACATAGGAGCCGGCGTCGAAGGTCGTCACCAGCTTGTCCGCGCAGTACTCGAGGTAGCTCTGCACCGCGAACCGGCCGCCGCGCCAGATGTCCTCGCCGTGCTGGGTCGCGTTCTCGAACTGCAGGTCGAGGGCGGCCTCGCCGCGGTACGACAGGTGCGCGAACCGGCGGGCGATGCTCAGCCCGGAGTCCGGGCTCTTGCCGGTGCCGTGGTAGTCGCCGCCCTGCCAGTTCGGGTCCGTGGTGATGGCGTCGATCTGGGTGGTCTGGCCGCCGATCTGGTCCGCGGTCGCGCGCGGGCCGATCGCCAGCGCAAGGGCCGAGCCGACGCGGTCGGGGTGGCCGACAGTCCATTCGAGGACGCGCATGCCGCCCATCGAACCGCCGACGACGGAGGCGAACTGCCTGATGCCGAGCGCGTCGGCCACGGCGACCTCCGCCGCGACCTGGTCGCGCACGGAGATCAGGGGGAAGCGTGATCCCCACGGCTTTCCGTCGGGTGCGAGCGAGCTCGGTCCGGTGGTGCCGCGGCAGCCGCCGAGCACGTTGGTGGCGAGTACGCACCATTCGTCGGTGTCGATGGGGGCACCGGGTCCGACCATGCCGTTCCACCAGCCCGGCGACGGGTGCTCGTCGTCGGCGGGGCCGGTGACGTGTGAGTCGCCGGTCAGTGCGTGCTCGACGAGCACGATGTTGTCGAGTGTCGGGCTCGGGGTGCCCCAGCACTGCAGGGCGACGGTGACGTCCGGCAGAACGCCACCGCCCTCCAGCTGGAGCGTGCCGATGCTGATCTCGGTCAGACACCCGTCCGTCGGCGGAAACGCGACGACGCTGCGGGTGACCGGCTCAGCGATGACCGCCATCACGGTGGCGTCGGTCGGGAGCTGCTCGACGGGGGTGCTGAGGTTGATCGTTGGAGTTGACACGGCGGAAATGTTATCGATCAAGCGTCCAGGATGAGGGCAATCCGGAAACTTTTCGCTGCCGTGACCCCCGTTGCCCGGCGGCGTCCCCGATGCGGTCGATTCGGGCCAACTCCAGCGTCTCGCGGAGTAGCTTGGTGACCCATTCGGCCTCGGTGAGGAAGCCGTCGTGGCCGTCCGCGGAGCGCACCAGTCGCAGGCCGTCGCAGCCCGGCAGGTGCTGCGCCACCTCCTGGAGTTGGCGCAGCGGGAACAACCTGTCCGAGTCGACGCCACCGACGATCACGGGGACCGGAGTCGACGCCAATGCGGCCGCGACCCCGCCGCGGCCGCGGCCGACGTCGTGCCGGTTGATGGCCTCGGTGAGGACCACGTAGGTGCCCGCGTCGAAGCGGGCGACCAGCTTGTCGGCCTGGTACTCGAGGTAACTCTGCACGGCGTACCGGCCTCCGCGCCGCGGATCCTCGCCCCGCTGCGGTGCATTCCCGAAGTTCTCGTCGAGACCCGACTCGGCGCGATAGGTCAGGTGCGCGATTCGCCGGGCGATGCTCAGCCCGGCATCCGGGGTCCGGCCGGTGCCGTGGTAGTCGCCGCCCTGCCAGTTGGGGTCGGCGGCGATCGCGGCGATCTGCGTTGTCTGAGTACCTATCTGGTCGGCCGTTGCGCAGGCGCCGACCGCCAGGATCAGGGCCGAGCCGACGCGGTCGGGGTGGCCGACCGTCCATTCGAGGGCCCGCATGCCGCCCATCGAGCCGCCGACGACGGAGGCGAACTGCCTGATGCCGAGCGCGTCGGCCACGGCGACCTCCGCCGCGACCTGGTCGCGCACGGAGATCAGGGGGAAGCGTGATCCCCACGGCTTTCCGTCGGGTGCGAGTGAGCTCGGTCCGGTGGTGCCGCGGCAGCCGCCGAGGACGTTGGTGGCGAGCACGCACCATTCGTCGGTGTCGATGGGGGCGCCGGGGCCGACCATGCCGTTCCACCAGCCGGGCGACGGGTGCTCGTCGTCGGTGGGGCCGGTGACGTGTGAGTCGCCGGTCAGTGCGTGCTCGACGAGCACGATGTTGTCGAGTGTCGGGCTCGGGGTGCCCCAGCACTGTAGGGCGACGGTGACGTCCGGCAGCACGTCGCCGCCCTCGAGTCGGAGCGAGCCGATGCCTATCGTGACCAGGGCACCGTCCGTCGGGGGAAAGACGTCGAGCGGCCGGGTGTCCGATGTCGGTACGACCGTCGTCAGGTGAGCCGGTAGCGGGAGCGGGGTCGAAACGGGGTGGATCACAGTCGAGCGCACGGCGCAGATGGTAGCGACACCGCGCTCACAAAAACGGTGATAATGAAAATAGGTTCGGCGCTGTTGAGAATCGCCCTACTCGGCGGAGGCACGGCCGGCCCTGGCCAGCGCCATGGTCTCACCGAGCAGCTTGGTGACCCAATCGGCCTCGGTGAGGAAGCCGTCGTGCCCGTATCGGGAGTTCACCACGCGCAGGCCGTCGCACCCGGGCAGATGCTCGGCGAGTTCCTCCTGCTGCCGCAGTGGGTAGAGACGGTCGGAGTCCACGCCGCCGACGATCACCGGGACCGGCGTCGAGGCCAGGGCGGCCTCGATGCCACCGCGGCCGCGGCCGACGTCGTGACGGTTCATCGCCTCGGTGAGCAGCACGTAGGTGCCCGGGTCGAAGCGGGCGACCAGCTTGTCGGCCTGGTGTTCGAGGTAGCTCTCCACCGCGTACCGGCCGCCGTGCCAGGTGTCCTCGCCCGGTTGGGTGGCGTTGCCGAACCGGGTGTCGAGTTCGTCCTCGGTGCGGTAGGTCAGGTGCGCGATCCGTCGGGCGATCCCGAGTCCGGTGCGTGGCACCCGTCCCGTGCCGTGATAGTCGCCGCCCTGCCAGTCGGGGTCGGCGGTGATCGCGGCGATCTGGGTGGTCTGGGTACCGATCTGGTCCGCGGTCGCCCGTGCCCCGACCGCCAGGATCAGGGCGGACCGGACGCGGCCCGGGTGGCCGACGGTCCATTCCAGGGTCCGCATGCCGCCCATCGAGCCGCCGACCACAGCCGCGAATCGGTCGATGCCGAGCAGGTCGGCCAGCGCGAGTTCCGCCTGGACCTGGTCGCGTATGGAGATCTCCGGAAAGCGTGATCCCCACGCCCGGCCGTCCGGGTCGAGCGAGGCGGGTCCGGTGGTGCCCCGGCAGCCGCCGAGGACGTTGGTGGCCAGTACGCACCATTCGTTGGTGTCGATGGGGGCGCCGGGGCCGATCATGCCGTTCCACCAGCCCGGCGACGGGTGCTCGTCGTCGACGGGACCGGAGACGTGTGAGTCGCCGGTCAGCGCGTGCTCGACGAGCACGATGTTGTCGAGGTCGGCGTTCGGCTCACCCCACGCCTGCACGGCGAGGGTGACATCGGGCAGGACGACACCGCTCTCCAGCTCCAGCGGGCCGATGCCGATGCCCGTCAGCCGCCCGTTCGGCGGCGGGAACCCCGCGAGGGCCGGTAGAGCTCCCCGCGGAGGCCGCGCCGAACGGGCGTCTGACTCGGAGCGCACTGTCAAGATGCCGCCGCCGCGAGACCGGCCTCGAGATCGGCCAGGATGTCGTCGATGCCCTCGATGCCGACCGCGAGCCGCACCAGGCCCGGGGTCACGCCCGATGCCAGCTGCTCCTCGGGGGTCAGCTGCGAGTGCGTCGTGGAGGCGGGGTGGATGACGAGCGAACGCACGTCGCCGATGTTGGCGACGTGGCTGTGCAGGGTGAGGGCGTTGACGAAGTTCTTGCCCGCGTCGACCCCACCGGCCAGCTCGAACGCCACGATCGCGCCCGCACCCTTCGGGGCGAGCTTCTGGCCGCGCTCGTACCAGGGCGACGAGGGCAGTCCGGCGTATGCGACCGAGGTGACCTCGGGGCGGGCCTGCAGGAACTCGGCGACCCGCTGCGCGTTCTCGACGTGCCGCTCGATGCGCAGGCTCAGCGTCTCCAGGCCTTGGCTGATGAGGAAGGCGTTGAACGGCGAGACCGCTGCGCCCACGTCGCGCAGGAGTTGCACGCGGGCCTTGAGTGCGAACGCGGGCGCGCCGAGGTCGGCGAACACCGCACCGTGGTAGCTGGGATCGGGCGTGGTGAAGTTCGTGTGCCTGCCCTGGGTCCAGTCGAAATTGCCGCCGTCGACGATGACGCCGGCGATCGCCGTGCCGTGCCCGCCGAGGTACTTGGTCGCCGAGTGCACCACGATGTCCGCGCCGTGCTCGAGCGGCCGGATCAGGTACGGGGTGGCGACCGTGTTGTCCACGATCAGCGGGATGCCGTTCTCGTGCGCCACCGCCGAGACGCCGGGGATGTCGAAGACGTCGTTCTTCGGGTTGGAGATGGTCTCGCCGAAGAAGGCCTTGGTGTTCGGCTGGATGGCCGCGCGCCACTGCTCGAGGTTGTCGGGGTCCTCCACGAAGCTGACCGTGATGCCGAGCTTGGGCAGCGTGTAGTGGAAGAGGTTGTAGGTGCCGCCGTACAGGCGCGGGCTGGAGACGATGTGGTCGCCCGCCTCGGCCAGGTTGAGGATGGCGAACGTCTCGGCGGCCTGCCCCGAGGCCAGCAGGAGCGCCGCCACGCCTCCCTCGAGCGAGGCGATCCGCTGCTCGACCGCGTCCTGGGTCGGGTTCATGATCCGGGTGTAGATGTTGCCCGGCTCGGCCAGCCCGAACAGCGCCGCCGCGTGATCGGTGTTGTTGAACGTGTACGACGTTGTCTGGTAGATCGGCAGCGCGCGGGCGTTGGTCGTCGCATCGGACGTCTGGCCCGCGTGGATCTGCTTGGTCTCGAAGCTCCAGGCAGCGGTCGGGTCGGTGACGGGGGTGTTCTCGCTCATGTGTTGTCTACTCCAAGAAATTGGGGGAGATCGGCGCAGCTCAGGCGCCAGGGGGCAAGACTGGGTCCTATCTGCGACAACAACACATGGTGAACCTCCGGTGGGTCGTGGCCCGGTTTGTGGGTCCGTCCCGACGGACCCGCGCTTGTCATCCGAACTGTTTCTCGGACAACCCGGTCATCACCCGGGGCACCCCACCGCGGATGGAGGGTTGCCGACCAGCTAGCCGGGGCTTGATGCTGGCACTCATGACCGCCCTCGATATTAGCGGCTCGGGTCGAGCGGTCGAAAGCGAGGGCGGCGTTTCGGTGTGGCGGAGGCGCCGCCATGGACCCGGCGACAGCGGGTGACCTGCATTACAGGGCTAGGCTGCGGGTCGCAATCATCAAGTCCGGGCATCGCCCGAGTTTCGAGTAGCTCGCAGGGAGACCGATAGTGAAAGCCGCCGCCACGGCGCTGACCCGAGGTCTCACCGCCCGGCACATCCGATTCATCGCGCTCGGCTCCGCCATCGGCACGGGCCTCTTCTACGGCTCCGCCGCGGCGATCGAGCAGGCCGGTCCGTCCGTGCTGCTGGCCTACCTGATCGGCGGCCTGGCGGTGTACCTCGTGCTGCGGGCGCTCGGCGAGATGGCCGTGAGCAATCCCGTCTCGGGCTCGTTCGGCGAGTACGCGAGCAAGCACCTCGGGCCGCTGGCCGGGTTCATGACGGGGTGGACGTACACGTTCGAGATGATCGTGGTGTGCCTCGCGGACGTGACCGCGTTCGGCGTCTACATGGGGTTCTGGTTCCCCGACGTGCCGCGGTGGATCTGGGTCCTGGCGATCGTCTTCTTCATCGGCGCGATCAATCTCCTCAGCGTCAAGGTGTTCGGCGAGCTCGAGTTCTGGTTCACGCTGGTCAAGGTGGCGGCCATCGTGGCGATGATCGCCGCGGGCGTCGCGATCCTGATCTTCGGGTTCGGGGTCCACGACACCGGCACCGGAGTGAGCAACCTGTGGTCCGACGGCGGGTTCTTCGCCACCGGGTTCGGCGGCTTCGTCGGCTGTTTCGCGATCGTGATGTTCGCCTTCGGTGGCACCGAGATCATCGGTGTCACGGCGGGCGAGGCCGAGGACCCGGAGCGCACGATTCCCCGCGCGATCAACACCGTCCCGGTGCGCATCATCCTGTTCTATGTGCTGACCCTGGCCGTGATCATGGCGATCAACCCGTGGCAGAGCATCGGATCCGAGGGCAGTCCCTTCGTGCAGATCTTCCAGGGCCTCGGCATCGGACCGGCGGCGACGGTGCTGAACATCGTGGTCATCACCGCGGCCCTGTCGGCGATCAACAGCGACATCTTCGGTGCGGGCCGGATGATGTTCGGCATGGCGCAACGCGGGCAGGCGCCCGCGATCATGCGGCGGGTCTCGCGCAACGGCGTGCCGTGGATGACGGTGGTCATCATGGTCGTGGCCCTGCTGGTCGGGGTGCTGTTGAACTACGCGATCCCGGAGTCCGTCTTTCTCGTGATCGCCTCCATCGCCACCTTCGCCACGATCTTCGTCTGGCTGATGATCCTGCTCTCGCACTACCGCTCCCGGCAGCGGATGGATCCGGCGGAGGCGGCGGAGCTGAAGTTCCCGGTGCCGTTCTGGCCCTACGGGCAGATGTTGGCGATCGCCTTCCTGGTCTTCGTGATCGCAGTCCTCGCCTTCTACGCGGACACCAGGGTGGCACTGGTGGTCGGGGCCGTGTGGCTGATCCTGCTCACCCTCGCCTACTTCCGCTTCGTCCGTCCGCCGCCGGAATCGGAGCCGGAACTGGTGCATCAGGCGTCCTGACGGTGATTTCCCCGCGCCGCGACCGATTCGGCGGGAGGATGTGAGCAGCAGCTCGCTTCCCGACGGAGGAGCCCGCGGTGGACAATCCCGAACCGGTCGTGGTCGGCGTCGCCCCGCTGACGCCCGGCCAGGTGCTGCACGTCGCCCGTTCCGGCGCCCCGGTGCTGCTGTCCGATCAGGCGGTGTCGGCCATGGCGGCAACCAGGGCGCACATCGAGGCACTCGCGCGGGACTTCGGTCCGGTGTACGGCGTGTCCACCGGTTTCGGTGCGCTCGCCACCCGGCACATCCCGCCGGAGCTGCGCGCCCAGCTGCAGCGCAGCCTCATCCGTTCGCACGCCGCGGGGAGCGGTCCTGAGGTCGAGCGCGAAGTGGTGCGCGCGATGATGCTGCTGCGCCTGGCCACGCTGGCGACCGGTCGCACCGGGGCACGGCCGGAGGTGGCGCACACCTACGCCGCGCTGCTGTCGGCGGGGATCACGCCCGTGGTTCCCGAGTTCGGCAGCCTCGGCTGCTCGGGTGACCTGGCGCCGCTCGCCCACGTCGCGCTCGCGGTGACGGGGGAGGGCCTGGTCCGGGACGCCGCCGGGGAGCACCTGCCCGCCGCAGGCGCACTGGCCGCGGCCGGGATCCACCCGTTGGTCCTCGAGGAGAAGGAGGGCCTCGCGCTCATCAACGGCACCGACGGGATGCTCGGCATGCTGGTGCTCGCCTGCGATGACCTGCACCGGTTGTTGCCGCTGGCCGACGTCACCGCGGCGATGAGCGTCGAGGGGCTGCTCGGCACGGACAAGGTGTTCGCCGCGGACCTGAACGCGTTGCGCCCGTATCCCGGGCAGGCCACCGCGGCGGCGAACATGGTCCGGCTGCTGGCGGGCTCGGAGATCGTCGCCAGCCACGCCACCCCGGACTGCACGGTGGTCCAGGACGCCTACTCGCTGCGGTGCGCGCCGCAGGTCGCAGGCGCCGCCCGGGACACCCTTGCCCACGCCGAATGGGTCGCGGCGTGTGAGCTCGCGAGCGCCATCGACAACCCGGTGGTGACCCTCGACGGCCGGGTCGAGTCCAACGGAAACTTCCACGGGGCGCCGGTGGCTTACGTGCTCGACTTCCTCGCGATCGTCGTCGCCGACCTCGCGAGCATGAGCGAGCGCCGAACCGATCGGTTCCTCGACACCGCGCGCAGTCACGGGCTGCCGCCGTTCCTGGCAGGCGACCCCGGCGTGGACAGCGGGCACATGATCGCGCAGTACACCCAGGCCGCGATCGTCTCCGAGCTCAAGCGGCTGGCGGCACCGGCGAGCGTGGATTCGATCCCGTCCTCGGCGATGCAGGAGGACCACGTGTCGATGGGATGGTCGGCCGCGCGCAAGCTCCGACGGTCGATCGACGGGCTCACCCGGGTGCTCGCCATCGAGGCGCTGACCGCCGCCCGCGGCCTGGACCTGCGGGCCCCGCTCGAGCCGGCACCGGCGACCGCTGCCGTGCGCGACGCGATCCGGGTCCACGTCGGGGGCCCCGGCCCCGACCGGTTCCTCGCGCCCGAGATCGGGGCCGCGGTCGAGCTGGCGGCCTCGGGTGCGCTGCTCCGCAGCGCCGAGACCGTGATCGGGCAGCTGGCCTGAGTCGACCGGTATCGGGTAGCCGACTACTCGTGACCGCGCGGCGCAGGGGGCACAGGATGGGTACGCGGGCGAACCCGACTGTCGTTGTGAACGAGGTGGTCGTCATGGCTGTTTCCCGTGCCCTGCCGAGCGAGCGCGCGACGAGCGATGAGGAAGATCTGGTCGCCTCGATCTGGGCGACACGCGTTCGCTGGTCCCGCGTGGCCGACCATTTCAAGCGGCGTATCGACGTCGCCCGCGCGGCCGTGCTCTATCTCGGCGCCGGGGGCGCGATCGCAGCGACGCTGACCGCGACCTTCCTGGGGACGGCCGGCGTGGCCAGGGTTCCTGTGGCGGCTTTCGGCGCGGTTTGCCTGGCCGTCGCGACCGTCGTGACGGCCTTCCTGCTCACGCCCGACGCGGTCCGTCGCTGGACCAGGGCCAGGGCCGCCTCGGAGGGCATCAAGCAACTGGTACTGAGGTTTCGGGCAGGGGCGGCTCCCTTCGACGGCACGGACGCGCCCGCGCGACTGGCAGCGGAGGTCGCGGAGATCGAGGAGGCCGTCGAGGACCTCTTGGCCCACGTCGCCGAGATCGACGATGACAAAGCGGAGGTCGGCAACGCGGTGGTTCCCGGACCCATGGCACCGAGGGACTACGTCCGGGATCGGGTGCAGGGCCAGATCACCGAGTACTACCGACCTCGGGCTCGCGAGTACGCGGGGCGGGCCAGGCGCCTGCGACGGTTGGCGCTCGGGTTGAGCGTGGCGACCGCGAGCGTCGCCGCCGTCGTCACGGTTCTCGCCGGCGACGCAGGCACCTCGGCCGGCGGCCCGCCGTCATCCGGCGTCGCACCGTGGGTGGCCGTGCTGACGACGCTCGGGGGAGCGGTTGCGGCACACCGGGCCGGCAGTAGATACGACTACCTCGCGATGAGCTACTCCGCCTGTGCGGGTCGGCTGGGCAGGCGCGTGAACGAGTGGCGGACAAGCGGATCGCCCACCGACCCGGCCGCGTGGAATGCCTTCGTCGACGACTGTGAGGGCGCGATCTCGGCGGAGAACGCGAGCTGGATGGCCAAGTGGTCCGAGCGGAAACCCGAAGTCGACTAGGCCTCGGCGGGCGGCGCCCGCCAGGTGACGACTCGGTGGATCAGCCGCGCCGCGGTTCGTGCGGTCCGGTTGTCGAAGTCGAGCTTCGGATTGAGTTCCGCGACGTCGAGCAGCGCGAGTTTGCCACTGCGCGCGACGATGTCGCACACCCGCTGGACCACCTCGAGCGGTACCCCGAACGCCGCGGGGGCGCTGACGCCGGGTGCGACGGATGCGGGCAGGACGTCGAGGTCGATGGTCAGGTGCACCAGGTCCGCCGTCCTGAGGAACTCGTCGACGAACGACTCGACCGCGGGCAGGTTCGCCGCGCCGCAGTCGTCGTCGAGGAGGTATCGCACGCCGAGTGATACGGCGCGCGCGAACAGCGCCGCGGTGTTGCTCGGCTGCGCGATGCCCAGCACCGCGTAGTTCAGCAGGCGCCCCCGTTCCGTCTCGGCGTCGGCCATCTGCAGGAAGGGTGTCCCGGAGCTCGGCGCGGGATCGTCGCGAAGATCGAAGTGCGCGTCCAGGTTCAGCACCCCGAGTCGCGCGCCCGACGTGGCCGCCGCGGAATTCGACAGTCCGAGATAGCTCCCGTAGGCCACCTCGTGCCCGCCGCCGAGCACCGCAACGAAATGGCCGGCGTCGAGCAGCCCGGTCACCACGTCACCGAGTCGCCGTTGGCCGTCCTCGAGATGACCGACTGCGACCGCCACATCGCCCGCGTCGAAAACCCGGATCGGCGTGGCGAGTGCCATCGACGCGAGCGCGTGGCGCAGGGCGGTCGGACCCCTCGCCGCCCCCGGTCGTCCCTTGTTCCGCCGTACGCCCTCGTCGCTGCGGAAGCCCACCAGAACCGTTGCCCCTGGCTCGATGTCGGCGTGGAAAGCGGACATCGCCGAATGCCAGCGCAGGTGCGCGGGCCCGGAACCGTCGTCGCGTCCCGACCAGGACCCGGGCATGAGGTCCACCTTCGTCATCGTCGATACCCGTCCTTCCACACCTCGTGAACCAGCGGCACACCCGGCCGGTACGCCAGGTGCAGGTGCGAGGGCGCGTCCAGCGCGATCAGGTCGGCCCTGGCCCCTACCCGGATGCGCCCGATGTCGTTGCGCCGCAGCGCCACAGCGCCGCCGGCCGTCGCGGCCCAGACGGCCTCGTCCGGGCTCATGTGCATCTCGCGGACCGCCAGTGCGATGCACAACGGAATGCTCGTCGTGTAGCTCGTGCCGGGGTTGCAGTCAGCGGCGAGTGCAACGGTGACACCGGCATCGAGCAGGGTCCTGGCATCGGGATACCGGTTGCGGGTGGAGAAGTCGGCGCAGGGCAGCAGCGTCGCGACCGTCTCTCCCGACGCCAGCGCCTCGACGTCCTCGCCGGTCACGAAATTGACGTGATCGACCGAGGCGGCACCCAGCTCGACGGCGAGCCGGACCCCAGGACCGGGGCCGAGCTGGTTGCCGTGCACCCGCGCCGTGAGGCCGGCGGCGATGCCCGCCTCGAGTACCGCTCGCGAC
This sequence comes from Rhodococcus sp. NPDC055112, assembly GCF_053607505.1. Lineage (NCBI taxonomy): Bacteria > Bacillati > Actinomycetota > Actinomycetes > Mycobacteriales > Nocardiaceae > Rhodococcus > Rhodococcus sp. NPDC055112. Next base: position 31,339 of record NZ_JBSGTR010000053.1, on the reverse strand, counting down.
TGGTACTCGTCGAATGCCCCCGTCTCGCAGAACACGTCGATCCACCTGGCGTTCGGCGCGCACGCCGGGATCATCTCCGCACACACCATCCGCACGTACGCATCGGTGTCGCCGTCGAACTCGGGCGGGGTCAGGTGCGCGGCCAGCAGCGTCGTCTCGGGCGTGACCTCCGCGGCCACCTCGAGGCTCCGCAGTTCGTCGACGACCGACTGCCCGTATCCCGACTTGCATTCGATCGTCGTGGTGCCCGAGCGGACGGACTCGGCCACCAGTCGCGCGGCGTTCGCGCTCAGCTCGGAGTCCGTCGCGCGGCGGGTCGCCGCGACGGTGGTGCGGATGCCGCCCGCGGCGTAGGCGGTGCCCGCCATCCTGGCCGCGAACTCCTCGGCCCGTTCGCCGCCGAAGACGAGATGCGAGTGGCAGTCGACGAACCCGGGCAGCGCCGCCCGGCCGTCGAGGTCGACGGTGGCGTCCGCGCTGCCCTCTGGGATGCGGGCATGCGTGCCAACCCACTGGATGACGCCGTCACCCAGCACCATGGCGGCGCCGCGAATGAGCCCGAGCCTGCCCTCGCCGGCCTCCTGGTCGTTGGTGACCAGGGTGCCGATGTTGTCGATGACCACCCAGGGGCTGATCCCCACGGTGCTAGCCCTCCCACATCGGGATGCGCAGGCCGCGTGCGGCCGCCGCCTCGGCCGCGCGGTGGTAGCCGGCGTCGACGTGCCGGATGACGCCGGTGGCCGGGTCGTTGGTGAGCACCCGCTCGAGCTTGCGTGCTGCCAGTTCGGTGCCGTCGGCGATGCACACCTGGCCGGCGTGGACGGACCGGCCCATGCCGACGCCGCCGCCCTGGTGGATGGACACCCATGACGCACCGGATGCCGTGTTGACCAGCGCGTTGAGCAGCGGCCAGTCGGCGATGGCATCCGATCCGTCGGCCATCGATTCGGTTTCCCGGTACGGGGACGCCACCGAGCCGGCGTCGAGGTGGTCGCGGCCGATGGCCAGCGGCGCGGACACCTCGCCGGACGCGACCATCTCGTTGAACCTCAGCCCGGCCCGGTGGCGTTCGCCGTAGCCGAGCCAGCAGATGCGCGCGGGCAGTCCCTCGAACCGGACCTTCTCGCCCGCCAGCGTGATCCAGCGGCGCAGGTGTTCGTCGTCAGGGAACAGGTCGACGACGGCCCGATCGGTCGCCGCGATGTCGGCGGGGTCACCGGACAGCGCGGCCCAGCGGAAGGGGCCACGGCCCTCCTCGAACAGGGGGCGGATGTACGCGGGCACGAAGCCGGGGAAATCGAACGCCCGGTCGCAGCCGCCGCGCCGGGCCTCGTCGCGGATCGAGTTGCCGTAGTCGAAGACCTCGGCGCCCGCGTCCATGAACCCGACCATGGCCTCGACGTGCGCGGCCATCGACTCGCGGGCCTCGGTGGTGAACCAGTCGGGGTCCTTCTCGGCCATCCGGTGCCAGTCCTCGACGGCCATCCCGATCGGCAGATAGCTCAGCGGGTCGTGGGCGGAGGTCTGATCGGTGACGACGTTGATCGGCGCGTTCATCGCGAGCAGTCGCGGTACCACCTCGGCCGCGTTGCCGAGCAGCCCGATCGACAGCGGGCGGCCCTCGTGACGGGCGAGGACGGCCATCTCCAGCGCCGACTCGACGCTCTCGGTCTTCGCGTCGAGGTAGTGATGCGCGATGCGGCGATTGATCCGGTCCGGGTCGCACTCGACACAGATCGCGACGCCGCCGTTCATGGTCACCGCCAGCGGTTGCGCCCCGCCCATGCCGCCCAGTCCCGCGGTCAGGGTGATCGTGCCCGCCAGCGAGCCCCCGAACCTCTTGCGGGCGACAGCGCCGAACGTCTCGTAGGTGCCCTGCAGGATGCCCTGGCTGCCGATGTAGATCCAGGAGCCTGCGGTCATCTGGCCGTACATGATCAGGCCGAGCGCCTCGAGTCGGCGGAACTCCTCCCAGTTCGCCCAGTCGCCGACCAGGTTGGAGTTGGCGATCAGGACCCTCGGCGCCCATTCGTTGGTGCGCAGCACCCCGACCGGCTTGCCGGACTGCACGAGCAGCGTCTCGTCGTCGGCCAGCGTCCGCAGCGTCCGCACGATCGCGTCGTACGCCGCCCAGTTGCGGGCGGCGCGGCCGGTGCCGCCGTAGACGACGAGGTCGTCGGGGCGCTCGGCGACTTCCGGGTCCAGGTTGTTCATCAGCATCCGGAGGGCGCCCTCCTGCTGCCACCCCCGGCAGGACAGGGTGTTGCCGCGCGGGGCGCGGACCGGTCGCGGACCGGCGTCGGCACGTTCGGTCATCTCGATCTCCCCTCGATGACGTCCGCCCACTCATCACACTCCGTCGGAACCGGGTTGGCCAGAGTTCGGCGGAATCGGCGCCGAGGTCACGGCCCGAATCCGCGTTTGAGCTGCGCAAAGCTACCGATCGGTAGGTTCGCCCATGCCGGGCCAGCGGTTGCGCCCGAGTCGGTTAGCAGTACGCTCGTCTTGTTTGGTGCGGATCGACCCGGTTCGTGCGTGTTGTATAGATTACTGATTGAGTCGTTCGTGGTCTCGCTCACAAAGCGGGGCCCGAGCCGTGTGACCAGGGGAAACTTCCTAGGAGGACGCGAATACCACATGTCCAAGATCAAGGTTGAAGGCACCGTCGTCGAACTCGACGGCGATGAGATGACCCGCATTATCTGGCAGTTCATCAAGGACAAACTGATCCATCCGTACCTGGATGTGAATCTCGAGTACTACGACCTCGGTATCGAGTACCGCGACAAGACCGATGACCAGGTCACGATCGATGCCGCGAACGCGATCAAGAAGCACGGCGTCGGCGTCAAGTGCGCGACGATCACGCCGGACGAGGCTCGCGTCGAGGAGTTCGGCCTCAAGAAGATGTGGCGTTCCCCCAACGGGACCATCCGCAACATCCTCGGCGGCACGATCTTCCGCGCGCCGATCATCATCTCGAACGTTCCGCGACTGGTTCCGGGCTGGACCAAGCCGATCATCATCGGCCGTCACGCGTTCGGCGACCAGTACCGCGCCACCGACTTCAAGGTGCCCGGTCCCGGCAAGGTGATGATCACCTACACGCCCGAGGACGGCAGCGAGCCGATCGAGCACGAGCTGGTGAACTTCCCCGACGGCGGCGGCGTCGTCCAGGGGCAGTACAACTTCACCAAGTCCATCGAGGACTTCGCGCGGGCCTCGCTCAACTACGGCCTGCAGCAGAACTACCCGGTGTACCTCTCCACGAAGAACACCATCCTCAAGGCCTACGACGGCGCGTTCAAGGACATCTTCCAGAGCGTCTACGAGACCGAGTTCAAGTCCGAGTTCGACGCGGCGGGCCTGACCTACGAGCACCGCCTCATCGACGACATGGTCGCTTCCGCGCTCAAGTGGGAGGGCGGCTACGTCTGGGCCTGCAAGAACTACGACGGCGACGTCCAGTCGGACACCGTCGCCCAGGGCTTCGGCTCGCTCGGCCTGATGACGTCGGTGCTGCTGACGCCGGACGGAAAGACCTGTGAGGCGGAGGCCGCGCACGGCACCGTCACCCGGCACTTCCGCCAGCACCAGCAGGGCAAGCCCACCTCGACGAACCCCATCGCGTCCATCTTCGCGTGGACCCGGGGTCTCGAGCACCGCGGCAAGCTGGACAACACCCCCGAGGTGATCGCGTTCGCGCAGCAGCTCGAGGACGTCGTCATCAAGACCGTCGAGGGCGGTCAGATGACCAAGGACCTCGCGTCCCTCGTCGGCGGCGACCAGGGCTACCTCACCACCGAGGAATTCCTCGGTGCGCTCGACGAGAACATGCAGAAGGCCAGCCGATAGCGGAGGCTGCACAAAGCGGGAAGTGGGACCAGCCCCAGGTCGGGGCGGGTCCCACTTTTTGTTTGTCGGGAGCCGACTCGGCCAACCCCCATGCAGAGTCACCGCCGAACCGTTACTATTCCGGCACCCCCCTGGCTAGGAGCGACGTTGTCTTCCGTTGTGCCCCTTTTCGAACGACCGATCTCACCCACCGAGCGTCTGTATCTGGCGATGCAGACGCTGGCCCCGCCCTTCGCCATCCAGTTGGTGATCCAGGGGACGGGCTCGGTCGACGAGCGGGACCTCGCGGTCGCGGTGGCAGGCGCGTCCGAAGCCTGCCCCGGTGCCCGGCTCGTGCGGCGTGGCGAGCGCTGGGTGGACAGCGGCATCGCGCCCCCTGTGGTGGTGGCCACGGAACACTCGTTGGTGGACGCCCAGCTCGACGACCATCCGATGCTGAGTCGTCCGCTCGACCCCGAACACGGACCGACCTGTGAGGTCCTGCTGCTAGGAGACGCTCGGAACACATTGGTGTTCAGGGCTTTTCATGGGGTGATGGACGGTAAAGGTCTGCATCTGTGGGCGTCCGAGGTGTTCCGCCTGCTGCGCGGTGAACGGACGGTCGGGGCGCGGGACGCGATCGCCGACCACAGCCTCGTCCAGTCGCTCGGGATCGACGGCAAGCCGACCGCGCTGATCCCCACCGCGCGTTCGCCGTTCGGGCGGGCCCGCCCGGCCCCCGGCGAGTCGGACTTCCTCTGGCGCAGGCGCACCGTGGAGGGGACCTCGCCCGCGGTGGTCGCCCGGATCGCCGAGCTGATCACGGCGGCGGTCGGGGGCAAGACCCGGATCATGATCCCCGTCGATCTGCGTCGGCACGACAAAGGCCTGCGGTCGACGGCCAACCTGGCACTGCCGCTGTTCCTCGACGCGACGCCGGGGGACGGGTGGTCGCGCATCCACGCCCAACTGCTGCGCGGGATGGTGGAGTCCCGAGAGCTCGGTGAGATGAACAACGGTGGGCTGCAGCAGATGCCGGTGTGGATGGCGCGGTCCATCCTGCGCGCGGGCATGTCCATCGGCGCCCGTACCGGTGGAAACCTGGTATCGGCGATCGTCTCGCACACGGGGACAGTCGATCTCGACGAATTGAGCTTCCCCGGATTCGCCGCCACGGACGTGTGGGGCCTGCCGGTCCACACGGGCATGGTGCCGCTCTCGATCGCGGTGCTCGAGGCCCGCGGGCGAACCGAACTCGTGGTCTCCTGCCGCAACGGTGCGGGGATCGCGTCCCGACTCGAGCGACTGCTGGACGATATCGCCACGGCACTCGGAGCGCAGGTGCAGCCGGGGCCGATGGGGGCGCAGGCCGACCGGCCGGGGCGAACGGTGACGAGCATCTTCGACGATCTGGTCAAGAGCGCGCCGGACGCGCCTGCCGCGATCGGCCCGAACGGTCAGCTCAGCTATGCGGAACTCGACGCTCGTGCCGACGTGGTGGCCGCGGAACTGCGCGGTCGGGGCGTGCAGCACGGCGACGTCGTCGCAGTGCTGGCGCGGCGGTCGCTCGACGCCGTGGTGGGACATCTGGGAATCCTCAAGGCGGGCGCCGCTTTTCTCGCGCTCGACCCCAAGCACCCGGACGAGCGGATTCTCGGAATCCTCGCGGATTCCGGTGTGCGCCACTGCGTGACCGAGCGCGCGTCGAAGGGGCGAGCCGCGTTCGGCGAAACCGACGTCCTGGTGGTCGACGACCTGCCGCATGCCGGCGCCGACAAGTTGCCGGATCTCGCCACTGCCGACGACCTGGTCTACGTCACCTACACCTCGGGTTCGACGGGACGGCCCAAGGGCGTCCAGGTCGAACACCGGGGCATCGTGAACCTGATGCGCTCGGCGACCGACTGGTACCGGCTCGGGCCCGAGACCCGCTACGCGCACTATCACACGCAGGCGGCGGACATGGCGTGCGCGGCGCTGCTGCTCCCGCTGCTCAGCGGCGGTGCGGTGGTGATGGTTCCGGACGAGATCAATCACCTGGTCTTGTCCGAGATGCTCGACGGTTCCACGGTGAACACGATGATGGCGACGCCGAGTCTGCTCGAGGTGATGGTCCGGCTGGACCTGCGGCCCGTGGGGATGCGGGCGGTCAGCATCGGAGGCGAAGCGCTGCACGGGCCGCTGGCCGCGCGTGCCCGCGAACTGTTCGGCCCGGACTGCCGGCTGCTCAACAGCTACGGACCCGCGGAGATGTCGATCGTGTGTACCGCCCTTGTGCTCGACGACGAGCCGTCGGCCGAACCCCAGCCGGTGCCGATCGGCGGGCCTGCCGCGGACACCACGGTTCATCTGCTCGGCCCGGATCGCCTGCCGGTGCCCGACGGCGAGATCGGTGAGCTGTACTTCGGCGGCCCCCAGGTGGCGCGCGGATACCTGAACCGGCCGGACGTCACCGCCGAACGCTTCGTCACCCTCTCGACGGGCGAGCGGTGCTACCGGACCGGTGACCTCGCCCGCCGACTTCCCGGTGGTGTGCTCGAGTTCGCCGGTCGTGTCGACAGTCAGGTGAAGATCAGGGGCAATCGCGTGGAGCCCGGTGAGGTCCAGGCCGCCATCGAGCAGCATCCCCTGGTCGGCAGGGCCGCGGTGGCGGCAGTCCGGCGCGCGGAGCGCGGCGACAACGTCCTGGCCGCGTACGTGGTTGAAGGTGCCGAGACGGGTGCGCAGCATGGGCAGGAGCGGAGCCCGAGGAGCGACCAGTTTGCACAGCAACTCCGGGACTTCCTGGCGCAGAAGGTGCCCGCGTACATGATCCCGGCCGAGATCCACATCGTGGACGAGATTCCCCTGACCGCCAACGGGAAGCTCGACAGTGCGGGACTGAGCGTCGCCGACACGGTGAGCCAGGAGCAGGCGATCGACACCGCGAGGGGCCCCGGGTCGGCCGGGTCCGACCGGCGGATCGAGGACGAGATCGCCGCGATCTGGGCGAAGGTCCTGATGGTCGACGTGAGCACCCTGCGCGCGGATTCGGATTTCTTCGCCCTAGGCGGGGACTCGCTGGCGTCGGTGGAGATGTTCTCGCAGGTCTCGCGCACGGTGGTCGGACGCGCAGGTGAAGCGGCGTTCGTCGCCGAGCTCGAGGAGTTGGTGCACCAGCTCACCCTCGGCAGGGTGTGTACCGCCGCCGGCCATGCGAAGCGGGCGGGTGAGCTCGGGTGATCCTGGTGGGAAGCGGTGCATTGCTCTGGCGCGCTGCGCGATTCGCGTCCGCCTCGGATTTCACGGTTGACCTGGTGTGCACCGGGCCCGGCGATCCCGCGCCTGCTGGGCTCGAGGGTCTCGCACACCTGGAGACCACGGACATCGACGCCGAGGCCGCGATGCTCGTCGCCACCTGCACCGACTCGGTGGTGTGGTCGATCAACAACCCGATGATCTTCGGACCCGCGCTCGTGAACTCGGACCTGCGGATCTACAACATCCACAACGGCCCCTTGCCGGAGTTCCGCGGTCTGCCCGCCGCCGCGATCGTGCACGCGATTCTCCAGGGCTGCGACGAGTATGCGGCGACGCTGCACCGGGTCGACTCGGGCATCGACACCGGAGTCGTGGTCGACGTCCAGCGGTTCGCGATCGCACCCGACGATCGCTTCCAGGATGTCATGATGAACGGATTGCGCGCCTGCCACGAGTTGTTCGAGCGGAGCCTGCACGCCGTGATGACCGGACCGGAACCGTCCGCGCCCGCAGCCGTCGTCGCAGGCGGCTACTACGGTGCGGCGAGCATTCGCGACCTGCCGGGTCATCGCGGTAACGCGAACTTCGAGCGGGCAACCGCGCTCGGGGTCTTTGCTCCTCGCTACCCGGCGATCGTGGCCGCGGCGGCAGGCGGGGCCCTGCCGGATCTCGAGGCCGCCGCACTGATGTGAAGCTCGACCAAGAGAACGCCGAACCACCAGCCAGATCTACCGACCCCCAAGAGGATCCAAGATGACCCAGTCGAGGTTCGAATCGATAGGCGCGTACCTCCCGTCCGCGGTGCTCAGCACGAAGGACCTGCTCGCCAAGCTCGCCGCGCCGCCGAGCTTCGATCTGCAGGCGATCACCGGGGTGGTGGACCGCCGGGTGTACGACTCCAGCGCGGACAACTACGAGGATTCGTTCACGCTGGCCTGCAACGCTGCCCGGGATGCGCTGTCCCGCTCGAGTTACGAGGCGGGCGATCTCGACGTGATCATCTCGACCTCGATCTCGCGGAGCAAGGACAGGGACTTCATGTACCTGGAGCCGTCCTTCGCGTCGATGCTCGGCAAGGAGCTCGGCGTCAAGGGCGCCATCCATTTCGATCTGTCCAACGCCTGCGCGGGGATGCTCAGTGGCGTCTACGTGCTCGACCGGATGATCCGCTCCGGTGCGGTCCGCAACGGGATGGTCGTGAGCGGTGAGCACATCACGCCGATCTCGGAGACCGCGGTACGCGAGATCTCGGAGAAGTACGACCTGCAGTTCGCCTCGCTGTCCGTAGGTGATTCGGGCGCTGCCGTGATCATGGACCGATCCGTCGACGACGCCGACAAGATCGACTACATCGAGCTGATGACGGCATCGGAGTACTCCGACCTGTGCATGGGTATGCCGAGTGACCAGTCGTCTGGCATCGCGCTGTACACCGACAACCGCAAGATGCACAACGAATCACGGTTCCTGCTGTGGACGAACGCGCAGCGGGAGTTCCTGGCGGCCCGCGGCCAGACCTTCGCCGACGAGGAGTTCGACTTCGTCATCCATCACCAGTTCGGCGCCTCGGCCGTGGTGTACATGAACGCGCTCGGCGAGAAGGAGTTCGGCACTCCGATGCCGCCCGCGCTCAACGTGGTGGAGAAATACGGCAACACCTCCAGCACTTCGCATTTCATCGTGCTGCACGACCATCTGAAGGACAAGGCAGTCCCGAAGGGATCGAAGATCCTGATGGTTCCTGCGGCATCCGGCATCGTCACCGGCTACGTGTCCGCCACGATCACGTCCCTGGAGGTCTGAGCAACATGGGTATCTCGATCAAGTCCACCGGGATGAGCGTGGCCACGGCGACGACGAGCGCCATCGAGCATTCCGCTCGCGCGGCGCGCGGCGCCATGAGCAGTGCCGGCATCGAGCCCGAGCAGGTGGACGTGCTCATCAACACCGGCGTCTACCGCGACTCGAATCTGTTCGAGCCGGCGATCGCGGCGCTGATCCAGCGTGAGGCGGGCATCGGCCTCGAGTATCCGGAGGGTTCGAACAGGTCGTTCTCGTTCGACCTGATGAACGGGGCCTGTGGCGTGCTCAACGCGGTGCAGGTGGCCACCGCATTGCTCGAAACCGACAGTGCGCAGTACGTGCTCGTCGTCTCCGGCGACACCCACCCCTCGCTCCAGCGACGCAGGCCCGCCGCGGACTTCCCGTTCGTCACGGCGGGCGCGGCGATGTTGCTCGAGAAGACCGACACCCCATCGGGATTCGGCCCCGTGCACGTCGCGGAGCTGGAGGGCACCCCGGCGACGAGGGGGTTCGCCAACATGACCGAGATGGGTGTCCACGGCCGCTCACTGGTCACCGTGGAACGCGAGGACGGATTCGAGGAGCGTCTGCTCGAGGTGGCTGGTGTCGCGGCGGGTAAGGCGATCGGAGCGCACGAGGGCGGGCTGGACCTGTCGCGGACCGCACTGATCAGCTCGCGGCCGACCGCGGGGTTCCCAGCCGCGCTGGCTGCGCAGCTCGGCATCGCGCAGGAGGCGGTGCTCGGCAGCGGTGTGGTCGAGGGTGACGCGCATACTGCCGCGCTGACGGCGGCGTATCACCAGGTGGACGAGGCGATCCTGGCGGGTTACGACACCGTGCTGTTCGTGGCCGCGGGCGCCGGTCCCAGCGCGGCCGCCACCGTGTACCGGCTGGCACCGACGGCGTGAGCAGGGCGACGACCACGACTGCGGTGCCCGCCCGTCCCTCGGCGCACTGTGGATCGGTGGAACGGATCCGGGTGATCGCGCGGGCGCATCCGGATCTGGAGGCGGTCATCTACCCGGACGGCAAGGGCGAGGCCGGTATCCCGACGTACGGGCGACTGACCTACCGGGAGCTCGACGACTGGTCCGACCTGCTCGCCCAGCGGTTCGAGGAGATCGGGATCCGGCGCGGGGTGCGAACCCTGCTGCTGGTCACCCCGGGACCCGAGTTCTACGCCACCATGATCGGCTTGCTGAAGGTGGCGGCGGTGCCCGTCGTGATCGACCCGGGCATGGGGCTGCGCCCGATGCTCACCTGCCTGAAATCCGTTTCCCCGCAGGCGTTCATCGGCATCTCGAAGGCGCACCTGCTGCGGTTGGTGTTCCGTTCGTCGTTCGCGACGGTTGGGGTCAAGGTCACCGTCGGGCGAAAGCTCTGGGGCGGCCATTCCCTTCGGGCCTGGGGCCGGACGCCGGACCGGCCGGTGGCCCCGAGCCAGGAGGCGCCTGCCGACGAGGTGATGATGATCGCCTTCACCACGGGCAGCACCGGCCCAGCCAAGGCCGTCAATCTCACCCACGGCAACCTCGCCGCGATGCTGGACCAGGTCGACGACGCCCGCAAGCGGGTGCCGCCCGAGACGTCACTGATCACGCTGCCGATCTTCGGGGTGCTCGACCTGATGCTCGGCTCCCGTTGCGTGCTGCCGCCGATCGTGCCGGGGGAGGTGGGCTCGACGGATCCCGCGCACGTGGTCGACGCGATCCACCGGTTCGACATCCGGACGATGTTCGCGTCGCCTGCCGTGCTGATTCCGCTGGTGCGGTACGCACAGTCACACGACGTGCGGCTGCCGTCCGTGCGGTCCATCTACTCCGGCGGTGCACCGGTACCGGACCACGCCATCGCGGCACTTCGCGCGATCCTGCCCGCCGATGCCGAGGTGACCGCCGGGTACGGGTCGACGGAGGCGCTGCCGATGTCCGCGATCGAGTCGCGCGAGCTGCTCGGCGAGTTCGTCGCCCGGGCCCACGCAGGCGCGGGAACGTGCATCGGGCGGCCGGCGCTCGGCCTCGAGGCGAGGGTCGTCGGCATCACCGACGATCCGATCCCCACCAGGTCCGACGAGACGGCCGCGGGTGGGATCGGCGAGATCGTGGTGGCCGGGCCGAACGTGAGCACCAGCTATGCCTGGCCGGAGGCGGCGAACGCGCTCGGCAAGATCAGGGACGGCGACCGGACCTGGCACCGGACGGGTGACCTGGGCTGGATCGACGACGGTGGCCGGATCTGGTTCTGCGGGCGCAAGAGTCAGCGGGTCCGCACCGGGGACGGACCGCTGTTCACCGTCCAGTGCGAGCAGATCTTCAACACGGTCCCCGAGGTGTTCCGGACCGCGCTGGTCGGTGTCCGCGGTGAGAGCGACACCCGACCGGTGCTCTGTGTCGAGCTGATGCCGGGGGTTCGCAAGAGCGAACGGGCCCGGATCGAGGAGGAACTGCGCGAGCTCGGAGCGCAGAGCCATACCACCGACCGGATCCACGACTTTCTCTTCCATCCCGGCTTCCCGGTCGACATCCGGCACAACGCGAAGATCGGGCGCGAGAAACTGACGGTCTGGGCGGCATCGCAATTGGTGAAGGCGGAACGATGAGTACGAAGGTCATGCTGCTGCGTGCCATCCCGGTATTGGGATGGATCTACCTGGTGGCCGGGATCATCCGGCCCTCCGGCAACCGCGTCGCGCGGGCGCTGTGGTGGATCGACGTGGTGCTCAGTGTCGGCGCGCACGCCGCGCAGATCCCTGTCGCACTGAAGGAAGGCCGCGCACGGGGGCATTCCGATGTGAAGATCGCCGCGATGACGATGCTCCTCGGTGCGACCTGGTGGCGGACCCAGTGAGGGCACTGGTGACCGGTGCGAGCGGGTTCCTCGGTGGCGCGCTCGCCCGCCGACTGGTCGCAGACGGCGAGATGGACGTCTCCGTCCTGGTGCGCCGCAGCAGCAACCTCACCGATCTCGGCGACACCTCGACGTTGACCCTCGTCTACGGCGACCTCACCGACCGTGACTCCCTGGTCGAGGCGACGCGGGGGGTGGATGTGGTGTTCCACAGCGCCGCCAGGGTGGACGAACGCGGTGTCCGCGAGCAGTTCTGGAACGAGAACGTGCAGGCGACCGCCGACCTGCTGGAGGCGTCCCGCCGCAACGGGGTGTCGCGCTTCGTGTTCATCTCCAGCCCGAGCGCGTTGATGGAGTACGACGGCGGCGATCAGATCGACGTCGACGAGTCGGTCCCGTACCCGAGCAGGTACCTCAACCTGTATTCGGAGACCAAGGCCGCCGCCGAGCGGCTCGTGCTGGAGGCGAACGGCCCCGACCTGATCACCTGTGCCCTGCGGCCGCGGGCGATCTGGGGTGCGGGCGACCGGTCCGGTCCGATCGTCCGACTGCTCGCGAAGGCGTCCGAGGGCTCCCTGCCGGACATCTCCGGCGGCAAGGACGTGTACGCCTCGCTCTGCCACGTCGACAACATCGTCGACGCGTGCGTGCGGGCCGCGAGCTCGGCTCAGGTCGGGGGCAAGCCGTACTACGTCGCCGACGCCGAGACCACCAACGTGTGGGAGTTCGTCGGTGTTGTGTCACGGATGTTCGGGTTCGCCCCTCCCAGCCGCCGACCCAACCCGCAGGTGCTGGCCGCGGTTGTGGCGGTCGCGGAGGCGATCTGGCGGGTGCCGTACGTCGCGAAGCGCTGGTCGCCGCCGCTGTCGCGGTACGTGATCGCGCTGATGACGCGCAGCGCGACCTTCGACACCGGCGCCGCGCGGCGCGACCTCGGCTACCGGCCGGTGGTGGACAGGGACAAGGGGCTCGCCGCCTTCAAGGACTGGGTGGACGAGCAGGGCGGTCTCGAGGTGCTGGCAGCCCCGCTGCGATAGCGGCGCTGTCGGCCCGTTGGGCTACGGTTCCTACCCGTGCCGCACATCATCACCACCGTCAACGTCAACGGGATCCGCGCCGCAGCCAAGAAGGGCCTGCTGGAGTGGATCGAGGCCACCGAGGCGGATGTCATCTGCCTGCAGGAGACCCGCGCCGACGACAAGCAGCTGACCGCGACCCTGGCCGTCGCGCTCGAGGCAGGCTGGCATCTCGCCTCCGCGCAGCCGTCGGCCAAGGGCCGCAACGGGGTGGCGATCCTGTCGCGCAGGCCTGCGGACGCGGTGCGGATCGGGCACGGGGACGAGGAGTTCGTCGAGGCCGGGCGGTACATCGAGGCGGACTTCGACGACCTCACGGTGGCCAGCCTGTACCTCCCGTCCGGGGAGGTGGAGACCGAGCGGCAGGCGGAGAAGGAACGGTTCCTCGGATCCTTCGGACCGTATCTGGCGGCGACGGCAGCGGCGGCCGAGGAGGCGGACCGGCACGTGGTGGTGTGCGGGGACTGGAACATCGCGCACACCGAGTCGGACCTGAAGAACCACAAGGGAAACAAGAAGAACTCCGGCTTCCTGCCGAACGAACGCGAGTGGATGGGTTCGGTGTTCGGCGAGCTCGGCTGGGTGGACGTGATGCGCAGGCTGCACCCGGACCTGGAGGGGCCCTATACCTGGTGGTCCTACCGCGGCAAGGCGTTCGACAACGACTCGGGCTGGCGGATCGACTACCAGGTCTCGACGCCCGTGCTCGCCGGGCGGGCGAAGCAGGCCGTCGTGGAGCGGGCCCCGTCCTACGACCTGCGGTGGTCGGACCACGCGCCGGTCACCGTCCAGTATCGCTAGTCGGATTCCGTAGTCGGATACCGCTAGTCTTCCACCGTGACGCGGTGGACATCGTTCGTGCTGGGGCGCCGTTGGGCCGTGCTGACGGTCGTGGTCGGCGCCATGCTCCTCGGGGGCCTGTGGGGATCCGGCGTGCTGGACCGGCTCAGCCAGGGCGGTGACATCGACCCGTCCAGCGAGGCGGCGCTCGTCGACGAGCTGCTGGCCGACCATTTCGGGATCCGCAGCCCGGACATCATCGCGATCTACCGTGCCCCCGACGGCAAGACCGTCGACGACATCGGCCCCGCGGTGTCGGCCCGCCTCGCGCAGGTCGATCGGGGCCTGCTCGCGGAGCCGATCGAGGACTACTGGAGCGCGACCGGCCCGATCCGGTCGTTGCTGCGCAGCGGCGACGGATCCACGGCGCTGGCAGTGGTTTTCGTGGCGGGCAGCGAGAGCGAGCGGATCGAGTCGTTCACGGAACTCGAACCGCAGCTGTCCGTGCCGGGGGTGTCGACCGAGCTGTCCGGTTTCAGTGCGATCGCGGACGAGGTCAACAAGGAGTCCAAGCGCGACCTGGTGGTCGCGGAGATGGTCTCGCTGCCGGTCACCCTGCTGGTGCTGGTGCTGGTCTTCGGCGGGCTGGTCGGCGCGGCGATCCCGGTCGCGATCGGCGCGCTCTCGATGTTCGGTGCGCTGGCCGCGCTGCGCTTGCTGTCGATGTTCCTCGAGGTCAGCGTGTTCTCGGTGAACATCGCCTCGCTGCTCGGGCTCGGCATGGCGATCGACTACGGACTCTTCATCGTCAGCCGCTACCGCGAGGAGCTGGCGGCAGGGGCGGGCACCGACGAGGCGGTCACCAGGACGATGGCCTCCGCGGGCCGCACCGTCGCGTTCTCCGCGGTGCTGCTGCTGTGTGCGTTCGCGGGCACCCTGGTCTTCCCGCAGCAGATGCTCAAGTCGCTCGGGTTCGGCGCGATGGCCGCGGTCGCGCTGGCCGCGGTGCTCTCGTTGACGGCGCTGCCCGCGCTGCTCGCCATCCTTGGCCCGCGGATCGACGCGCTGACCTGGCGTCGCGGGGCATTCGAGCGGGGTGAGGCTCGCGCGCAACGCTTCTGGGGCGCGCTCGCGACCGCCGTGATGCGCAGGCCGGTCGTCATCGCCGTCACCATCGTGACCGTGCTGTTGCTGTTGACGCTGCCGCTGTTGGGGACTCGTTTCGGCGATGTGGACCACACCGCGCTGCCACCGGGCAACGAGACGCGCACGACGGTGGAGCAGCTCACCGCGCAGTTCCCGATCGCGAGCAGTGGCGCCACCGTCGTGATCCGCGGCGAGAACGGCGCGCCACCCGGTGACGCGGCGGTCACCGAGGTGATCGGGGCGGTCGGCGCGACCGACGGCGTCCAGCAGGCGATCACCCTGGGTACCGCCGACGGGATGGTCGCGGTCCGCGCGGTGCTGGACGACCCGGACCGGTCGGTCGCCGCGGTCGACACCGTTCGCAGGCTCGACGGGATCGAGGCGCCCGCGGGCACCGAGCTGCTGCTGGGCGGGATCACCGCGTTGTCGGTCGACAGCGTGAACTCGGTCCTGCACTATCTGCCGGTGATGATCGCGGTGATGGTGATCGCGACGCTGGTGCTGATGTTCTTCGCGTTCGGGTCGATCGTGCTGCCGATCAAGGCGGTGCTGATGGCCGCGTTGAGCCTTGGCGCGACCTTCGGCATTCTCACCTGGATCTTCTACGACGGGCACCTGACGGGCCTGCTCAACGTCACCCCTGGGCCGCTGATCTCGGGGATGGTCGTGCTGATCATCGCCATGGTCTTCGGCCTCTCCACCGACTACGAGGTTTTCCTGATCTCGCGGATGGTCGAGGCACGGCGGGACGGCGCGACCACCGAGGAGGCCGTGCGCATCGGCGCGGCCAAGACGGGGCGAGTGGTGACCGCGGCCGCGACCCTGTTGATCCTGGTGACCGGCGCCTTCACCCTCTCCGACCTGTCCGTGATGCGGTTCATCGGGGTCGGGATGATCGTCGCGCTGATCATCGACGCCACCGTGGTCCGGATGTTGCTGGTGCCCGCACTGGTGAAGCTGATGGGCGAGGCCAATTGGTGGGCGCCCGCGTCGATGGTCCGGCTGAGGGAGCGGGTCAATGTCCACTAGATCCCGCGGGGTGATCGCGGCGGCGGTACTGGTGCTCGTCGCGATCGTGGCGGCACTGCTGCTGACAACCGGCGAGGACAAACCCGGCTCGTCCGCGCCGCCCGGGGTGCCCGCGGCCGCCGTCGCGACCCTGCGGGCGATCGACGAGGGCACCTGGCCGGACTCGGCGGGGGCGCCGGGAACCAAGGGCGGTGACCGCTTCGGCAACAGGGAGCGGCAACTGCCCACCGCGGACGCGTCGGGCCGCGCCGTCAGTTATCGCGAGTGGGACGTGAACCCGAAGCAGCGCGGAAAACCGAGGGACGCGCAGCGCATCGTCACCGGTAGTGACGGCTCGGCCTGGTACACCGGTGATCACTACACGACGTTTGTGAGGATGCGCTGATGACAACGGTGGACGGATTCATCACCGGCGGGACCGGTCCCGTGGCAGGCATGCTGACCGGATCCGCGCCGGTCGGCGACACCCTCGCCTACGCGCTGTCCGAGCGTGGCTACACGGTGCGGGTGGTGCGCGCCGCGAAGATGCGGACGACGGACGCCCTGTTCGACGAGTTCGCCGCGGCCCTGCAGTTCCCGTACTACTTCGGTGCCAACAAGGACGCGTTCGACGAGTGCCTGCGCGATGCCGACGACTGGTTGGGCGAGTCGCCAGGACTGGTGCTGCTGGTCCGCGACGCGGGGGACCTGCTCGCCGACGAGCCAGGGGAGTTGGGCTGGTTCGTCGATGCCCTCGAGGACGGCGCGAGGGACAGGGCCGACGGTCTGCTGCGGGTGATCCTGCAGGCGGATCGACCGTCGGCGAGCGCGTTGGCCCGCCGCTGGACGTCGGCGGGCGGGGAGCTCGCGTGGGTGGAGCCCTGATCGAATTCCAGGTGGGCGACCGGGCATGAAAGGATCGGGGCCATGTCGAGTTCCGCATCGTCGCCGTCCGCACCGTCATCGGACATCGCCCCGGTGAACACCGCCCCCGCCGCGCCAGGCACCGCCGCCCGGCAGCGGGTGCTCTCGGGCATCCAGCCCACCGCCGACTCGTTCCACCTCGGCAACTTTCTCGGGGCACTGCAGCAGTGGGTGCCCCTGCAGGACGAGTTCGACGCCTTCTACTTCATCCCCGACCTGCACGCGATCACGGTGCCGCAGGAGCCCAAGGAGCTGCGGCGCCGCACGAAGATCGCGGTCGCCCAGCTGCTCGCGGTCGGCATCGACCCGGAGCGGTCGACGCTGTTCGTGCAGAGCCAGGTGCCCGAGCACGCGCAGCTCGCGTGGGTGCTGAACTGCATCACCGGCTTCGGCGAGGCCAGCCGGATGACGCAGTTCAAGGACAAGTCCGCCAAGCAGGGCACCGAGTCCGCGACGGTGGGTCTGTTCACGTATCCGGTGCTGATGGCCGCCGACATCCTGCTGTACCGCCCGCAGCGGGTCCCGGTGGGCGAGGACCAGCGCCAGCACCTGGAGATGGCGCGTGACCTGGCGCAGCGGTTCAACACCCGGTTCGGCAAGGCCTTCGTGATCCCCGAGGCGCAGATGATCAAGGGCACCTCCAAGATCTACGACCTGCAGGACCCCACGTCGAAGATGAGCAAGTCGGCGGCGTCGGCCGCCGGGCTGATCAACCTGCTCGACGACCCGAAGGTGTCGGCGAAGAAGATCAAGTCGGCCGTCACCGACAACGAGCGCGAGATCCGCTTCGACAGGGAGAACAAGCCGGGCGTGAGCAACCTGCTGACCATTCAGTCCGCGCTGTCCGGCACGAGCGTCGAGGACCTGGAAAAGGGCTACGAGGGCAAGGGCTACGGCGATCTGAAGTCCGATACGGCCGAGGTGCTCGTGGAGTTCGTGACTCCGCTGCGCGCGAAGGTCGACGCGTACATGGCCGACCCGGCCGAGCTGGACCGCATCCTCGAGGCGGGCGCGCAGCGGGCGCGCGAGGTGTCCGAGCGGACTCTGGCGACGGTCTATGACAAGGTGGGGTTCCTGCCATACAAGGGGTGATCCGCGGTGCCGGACGTCAAAGCGCTTCTCGAGCGTCTCCGTGCGGCGCGGCCGTGGCTTGATCACCTGATCCGTGCGGGCGGGCGGTACCAGGCGCAGAAGGGCGACTACTTCGCGGCCGGGATCACCTATTTCAGCGTGTTCGCGCTGTTCCCGCTGCTGATGGTTGCCTTCGCGGCCACCGGTTTCATCCTGGTCGGACATCCCGAGCTGCTCACGTCGATCCACGACGCCGTCAGCAAGGCGATGCCGGGCAACCTGGGCGATCAGATCAACCAGCTGATCGATGCCGCGATCGCCGCGCGCACCACGGTGGGTGTCATCGGTCTGATCGTCGCCGCGTACTCGGGCCTTGGTTGGATGGCGAACCTGCGCGAGGCGCTCAGCGCGATGTGGGACCAGCGTCATCCCACATCGGGGTTCCTGCGGACCAAGCTGAAGGATCTCGCGAAGCTGGTGGGTCTCGTACTCGCCCTGATCGTTTCGGTTGGTCTGTCCATGATCGGTGAGGGCAGCACCACCGGGCGGGTGCTGGAATGGCTCGGCATCGACGACATCGGCTGGGTGGGGACCCTGGTGCGGCTCCTGTCGAGCCTGCTCGCGGTGGTGGCGACGTGGGCACTGTTCGTCTGGGTCATCGCCCGGTTGCCCCGCGAGCCGATCACCCTCCGCAGCGCGGCGAAGGCGGCGCTGTTCGCGGCAGTGGGGTTCGAGGTCTTCAAGCGGCTGGGCGTGATCTACCTGAGGGCGGTCACCAACGGGCCGGCGGGCTCCACCTTCGGCCCGATCATCGGCCTCCTGGTGTTCATCTACTTCACCGCGCGGTTGGTGCTCTTCTCCACCGCATGGGCGGCGACCGCACACGAGAACGAGGTGAAGGCGTTTGTGCCGCCGCCGGATCCGGCGATCATCGAGGTGAAGGAGGCGCCGGCGAGGGGGCCGACGATGTCCGAGGCGCTCGCCCTGGTCGGGGTGGGCGCGGCGGCCGCGGTCGGACTCGGCGGATTGATGCGCAGGCGTCGGCACCGCGACTGACGTTCGGTTGCCTGCCGGTCAGCGGCGGCGTCGGAGCCGCGCGGCCGCCACGAGCAGCATGCCGACGATCGCCGAACCGACCACCGCGACAGCGGTTCTCGACACCCCTGGAGCGGAGTCCGCGGGCGGCGCCGCGGCGATCGGACCTCCGGTCGGCCCGGCGGGGGGTGCGGCCAGGGTCACCGGTGCCGCCGTCGGCGCCTCGGCCGAGTCGGCAAGGGTGCCGACCGATTCCGATGCCGGGAGCGCGAAGCCGTAGTCGAGGATCCGGGCGGCCTGTTCCCACGGGCGAATCGGTTTGACGTCAGCCGCCATCAGGGTGACCACGAGCGTTCGGCCGTTGCGCTCGGCGGCACCGACGAAGGTCTGCCGGGCGTCGTCGGTGTACCCGGTCTTGCCACCGAGTGCGCCGTCGTAGTTGTAGAGCAGCTTGTTGTCGTTGGCGAGGGTGAATCCGGGGTGGTCCTTGTCCTCCGGGTCGGTGGGGTCCTTCGGGAAGCCCGGGAACGGTACCGACTCGGTATGGATGAAATCGGCGAAGGTCTTGTCCCGCATGGCCTCACGGAAGATGACCGCGAGATCGTAGGCGGAGGTGGACATTCCGGGCCCGTCCAGGCCGGACGGGGTGGCGGTGCGGGTGTCGAGGGCGCCGAGCGAGCGGGCCAGCTCGTTCATCTTCTCGACGGTGCGCTCGTCGCCACCGAGCTGCGCGGCGAGCGCGTGCGCGGCATCGTTGCCCGACGCCATCACCAGTCCCTGCATGAGCTGGCGGTTGGTGTACCGGCCGTCCTTGCCGAGGCCGACCGCGCTGCCCTCGGCGTTCGCGTCGTCGGCGTTGGCGGTGACGGTGGTGTCGAGGTCGAGTTCACGCAGGGCGAGGATCGCGAGGAGCACCTTGATGGTGCTCGCGGGGCGGTAGCGACCGTGTGGGTCCTTGGCCGCGATCACGGCGCCCGTGTCGAGGTCGGCGAGCACCCATCCGGTCGCGGAGATCTCGGCGGGCAGGCCGGGTGCTCCGTCGGGGGCGATGGCGCCGCACTCGCCGAGGCGAGCACCGCCGACCGGACGGGAGGGGACGGGCAGCGCGGCGGGCGCGGTCTGCCCGGGCGCGGGCACCTCGGAGAGGTCGATGGCCTGCGGCGGGGAATTGCGCTGCGGGCAGTTGTCGGTGTTCGGGGTGGTGAACGGCGTGGTTGTGGTTGTGCTCGAGTCCGGCGGCGCGGGGAAGGGCTGCGCGATCGCCGGCGCGCCGACCAGGGCGATCGAGGCGACGGCGGCCAGTGCGGTCAGGGCTCGTGCGGGCGCGTTCATCGAGGATGCAGGGTATTCGACCCGGTGCTCGGGCTCCAAGTTTCCACACCGGCCCGTGACCGAATCGGGTCGAGACCGGCCCTGCCTGCCGTGGTCGTGCTCGAATGAGCGTCATGACCACGAACCGGCACCGGGTGCGCATCGACGGGGACATTCTGCTGACGCTCGACAACGACATCGTCACCATCGCGACACCCAGATTCGCTCCGGGGATCTTCTTCGTGCACGCGGAGCTGCTGGAGGTGCACGTCGTCCCCAGGGGAGCGGACTGGAAGGTGCAGCTCAAGACCACGGGGGTGAGCGTGCCGTTCCAGGTGTTGCCGTTCACGGTGCCTGCCGCGCAGATCCCGGCCTTCACCGCCTTCGTCGACCGCGCGAAGGAGGCGAGGGAGCGGTCGCTCCGGGACGAAGCCTCCTAAACGCATTCGACACCGTGGTGTTGGAGTATTGCTGCCTTGGAATGTAGTAGATATGCTACAAATCATCGAAAGTTGATGACAGGGAGGGTTCATGGCTTCGGACAATGGGGTTGTTCTCGATGTCGACACGCTGCGAATGCAGTACGACACGAACGAAGTTCTGCGTGACGTGACATTCCAGGCACGGCGCGGCGAGGTGCTCGTCATGCTCGGACCCAACGGGGCGGGCAAGACCACCACCATCGAGATCCTGGAGGGCTTCCGTGGGCGCTCGGCGGGCCGCGTCGTGGTCCTGGGTGTCGACCCCGAACAGGGCGACGAACAGTGGCGCGCTCGGATCGGCGTCGTGCTGCAGTCCTGGCGCGATCACGCCAAGTGGAGGGTGCGTGAACTGCTCGCCCATCTCGGCGCGTACTACCGCCCCTATTCCACCGACCGGGTCCAACGCCCGTGGGACACCGACGAACTCATCGAGCTGGTCGGCCTCACCGAGCAGGCCGACGCCAAGATCTCCACGCTGTCCGGTGGTCAACGGCGCAGGCTGGACGTGGCGATCGGCGTCGTCGGCAGACCCGAGCTGCTGTTCATGGACGAGCCGACCGCGGGCTTCGACCCGGCGGCGCGCCGCGACTTCCACGATCTGGTGCACCGGCTGGCCGACCTCGAGGACACCACCGTGCTGCTGACCACGCACGACCTCGACGAAGCCGAGATCCTGGCCGACCGGATCCTGATCCTGGCGGGCGGCCGGATCATCGCCGACGGCTCGCCCGACGAGCTGTCCCGATCGATCGCCGGGGAAGCCCAGGTGAGCTGGACCGTCGACGACCAGCGCTTCGTTCACACGACCACCGAGTCGACCAAGTTCGTGCACGAGCTGTTCAAGCAGCACGGCGAGGCCATCGGCGACCTCGAGGTGCGCCGCGCCTCGCTGGAAGACACCTATTTGACCCTGGTCCGGCGCGCCGAGTCCGGCGAAGTGACCGAGTCCGTCCACACCCTTGCGGAGGTCGCCCGATGAACACCACTGCCATCCGTGCCGGTCTCGCCCGCGGCGGAATCGAACTGCGGCAGCTGTACACCAACGGCCCCGACCTGATCGGCCAGTTCCTCACGCCCGCAATCTCGCTCGCCGTCTTGTTCTTGCTGCGTGGCCGGATGTACGGCGACAGCGGGCTGTCCGTCGCCGAGCTGGCCGTGCCGGGTCTGCTCGGCAGCATCATCGCGTTCAACGGCATGTACGCGCTGCTCAACGTGCTGGTTCTGGACCGTGAGGACGGCACGCTGTTGCGCGCCAAGGCGGTGCCGAAGGGCATGGTCGGCTACATCGTCGGCAAGATCGTGGCCGCAGCCGGATCGGTGATCGTGCAGGTGGTTGTCGTGCTCGGGGTGGGCATGGTGATCATCGGGGGCTCCTCGCTGTCCGGGCCGGGCGCGGTCGCGACCTTCGTGTGGGTGGTGGCACTTGGGCTGCTGGCCGTGCTGCCATTCGGCGCGATCCTGGGCAGCGTGCTCGACACGCGGACGGCCTTTCTGCTGACGATGCCGCTGATGGGATTGATCGCCATCTCGGGCATCTTCTACCCGATCACGGCGTTGCCCGGCTGGCTGCAGGCCGTCGGCCAGTCCTTCCCGATGTACTGGCTCGGGCTCGGCATGCGCTCGGCGCTGCTGCCCGACGAGGCGGTCGCAATCGAGATCGGCCAGTCCTGGCGGCACCTCGAGACCGCGGCGGTGCTTGGCGTTTGGGCCGTCGCAGGCCTGTTGATCGCGCCGGTAGTGTTGCGACGCATGGCGCGGCACGAATCGGGATCGAGCATGGCGGAGCGGCGGGACAAGGCGATGCAGCGTGCCTTCTGAGGTCATCTACAACCGCATCGCGATGCTCCGCGCCGAGCGGGGCATCTCGCGTCGGGAACTGGCCGAGGCGCTGGGGGTCCACTATCAGACCGTGGGCTACCTCGAACGCGGCGAGTACAGCCCCAGCCTGCACCTGGCGTTGCGGATAGCGGCGTACTTCGAGGTGGCGGTGGAGGTCGTGTTCTCCACCGAGCCCTTTCCCCGGCTGGGGTCGGGAAGCGAGACCGCCTGATCATCCCAACATATGGTTATCGTGTCTTAGATAATGGACTCGACTGTGTTGGGATGTAGGCAACAGGGAGGGGCTGTTGTGGAGTTGCTGGAGTGGGACGCCCGAACGTACGACGCGCTGCCGCTGCCGCACAAGCGGTGGGGCGCGGCCGCGATCGCGCGGCTGGAGCTGGGTGGCAGCGAGACCGTGCTCGATCTCGGCTGTGGGACGGGGCGGGACGCCGAACGGCTGCTCGGATTGCTCCCGGGGGGCCGGGTCATCGCCGTGGACGGCTCCGCGCAGATGTTGCGCGAGCTGCACACCCGGCTGGCATCACAGCTGGACAGGATCGACGTCCTTCATGCGGACGTCCGCGAACCGATGGTCCTGCCACGACCGGCGGATGCGGCGCTGAGCGTGGCCACCCTGCACTGGCTGCCGGACCACGCCGCGGTATTTCGCAATGTCGCCGCCGTGCTGCGGCCAGGTGGGAGGTTCGTCGCCGAGGCGGGAGGCGCAGGCAACCTCGCGGCGTTCCGCACTGCTCTGCGAGCAGTGAGCGGCGCCGACGGCAGCGAGATCTGGAACTTCGCCGGTGCCGCCGAAACGACCGATCGCTTACGGGACGCGGGATTCACCGACATCGACGTCCGCCTGGTCGAAGATCCGGCGAGCCTCGAGCGCGGCGAGCAACTGGAAGCGTTCATCGGCACCGTGGTGCTCGGCGCCCAGCTGCGCGACCTACCCGACGACGAACGCAGGCCGTTCGTACACGCCGTTGCCGAACGGCTGCCCGAGCCGGTCATCGATTACGTTCGGCTGCAGATCAGCGCGCTTCGCGGCTGATCTCGCGACGATCCTCACAGGTCGCCGACGGTCGAGCGGGGCACCATGTCCACCTCGATCCGGTCCCAGGTCTCCAGCGATCGGATCCCTGCCGTGCACACCGCGGCGGCGGCATACCCGTCCCAGGAGCCAGGGCCGTCGACGCAGTCGCCGGATCCGCCGCCCGCCCGCACGGCGTCCACCCAATGCTGGACCTCGCTGTCGTAGGCCTGCCCGAACCGCTCTCGGAATCCGGGCGTGATCTGGCCGCCCCACCTGCCGGGGTCGGTTCGCCGCACCAGCCCGACATCGAGGCCGATCATGGCGCTGCCACGCTCGCCGACGACCTCGGTCCGCACCTCGTAGCCGACGCCGCTCGTGACGAAGGCTTCGATGTCCACCATCCGGCCGGTCTCGGTCTCGAGGATCACCAGCTGCGGATCCTGAAGTCCTTCCGCGGCATGGGAGCTCGGAGTCGGCCGTAGCACCGTGATCGCCATGATCTCCTCGCCCAACAGGTATCGCGTCGCGTCGATCTCGTGCACCACCGAGTTCCAGATCACCGCCGCGCTGTCACACTGCGGCGGCACCGCCGGGTTCCGATGGACGCAGTGCATCACGAGGGGCTGGCCGAGCTCGCCCGTATCGATCAGGGACTTGAGCCGCTGGTGCTCGTGGTCGAACCGGCGCATGAACCCGACCTGCACGAGCCGCCGACCGAGTTCCGCTTCCCGCCTGGCGATCTCGAGTGCACCCTCGGCATCGGTGGCCAACGGCTTCTCGCACAGCACCGGCTTGCCCGCGTTCACGCAGGCGAGTGCCTGCTCGGCATGCACGGCACTCGGCGTGGCGAGCAGGACCGCGTCCACGTCCTCGACGGCGATGGCCTCGATCGGATCGGTCACCAACTGCGCATCCGGTGCGTTCGCCCCGACCTCCGCGGCCCGTTCCGCGGAGGCGTCGCTGATCACCGTGACCCGCGCCCCGCTGATCCGCCTGTTGATCCGGTCCACGTGATCGGCCCCCATGACGCCGACGCCCAGCACGGCCACCCGCAGGTCCTCGGTACCAGACATGGTGTGCTCCTCCTGATCAGCCGAACCGGAGAGCCGGGACACCGCATCCCGACAGGTACTTCTGGGTGCGTGCGGCGATGGGTAGCGGCACGTCGCCCGCGCACGGATACAGATCTTGCTCGACGATCGCGAACAGGTCCACGCCCAGCTTCTCCACCGCGGCGAGCAGCGGGGGCAGTTCGGGGACGCCGCGCGGCGGTTCGACCATCACCCCGAGCATGACGGCCTCGCCGAACGTCAGGTCCTGCTCGTCGGCCTTGGCGACGATGGCCGGATCGACCTGCTTGAGATGCAGGTAGCCGATGCGGTCCGGGTAGTCGCCGATGATGGCGAGGTTGTCGCCGCCGCAATAGCTGATGTGTCCGGTGTCCAGGCACAGGTTCACGAACCCCGGATCGGTGTCCTCGAGAAACCGGACCACCTCGTCCTGCCTGCCGACGTGACTGTCGGCATGGGGGTGGTAGCGCAGCGCCACCCCGAACTCCTCGAACATCGCCCGGCCGAGCCGGTCGACCCCGGACGTCTTGGCGCGCCACTGCTCCGGGGTGAGGCGGCTGTCCTCGCGCACGGTCCCGGTCGCGGGGTCGCGCCACATCTCGGGTATCACCACCACCTGGCGGCCACCCGCTCCTGCGGTCAGCGCGGCCACCCGGCGGACCGCCTCCCACACCGAATCCCAGGAACCCGGTTGGTGCAGTCGCTCGAAGACGGTGCCTGCGGACAGCCCTAGGTCGCGGGCGCCCAGCTCGTCGCGGAGGCGCTGCGGGTCGGTGGGCAGATACCCGAAGGGGCCCAGCTCGATCCACCGGTAGCCGGCCGCGGACACCTCGTCGAGGAACCGCCCGTACGGCACCTGTCGCGGGTCCGTGCCGAACCACACACCCCAGGAGACGGGCGCCGATCCGACGCGGATCACGCTCATCGTGGCTCCTCTCCAACCGCTCGGTGCGGCTATCTCAGCTCTCGGATGGGCGCAGGTGGTGCCGTTGGGCCCGCTTGCGGGATTCGTACCCCTCGCGGGCCTGACGGGCCGACGGCAGGGTCGAGACCTCGGAAACCGGTACATCCCACCAGGACCCGCTGTCCGGCCCGGAGGCCAGCGGGTCTGTCTCGACGTACAGCACCGTGCTGTGCGCGCTCGCCTTTGCGCTCTTGACGGCATCGGTGAACTCGCTCGCGGTGCGGGCCGAGATGACGTCGACGCCGAGACTGGCGGCGTTCGCGGCGAGGTCGACCGGCAGCGGGCCGCCGCCGAGTCGGCCGTCCGGCGACCGGTACCGGTATCGGGTGCCGAAGCGCTGCGAGCCAACCGATTCCGAGAGCGATCCGATCGAGGCGAACCCGTGGTTGTCGACCAGTACGACGATCACCTTGATCCCTTCCTGGACCGCCGTCACCAGTTCGGTGGCCATCATCAGATACGAACCGTCGCCGACCATCACGAACACATCGCGCCCGGGGCTGGCCATCGCGACGCCGAGACCGCCCGCCACCTCGTAGCCCATGCAGGAATAGCCGTACTCCACGTGATAGCCGGCGCGGTCGCGCACCCGCCACAGCTTGTGCAGGTCACCCGGGAGCGAGCCCGCCGCGCACACGACCACGTCCATGGGGTCCGAGAGCGTGTTCACCAGCCCGATCACCTCGGTCTGGGTGAGGCCCGCGCCCGTGGATCGGCAGGCCGCATCGACGGCGGCATCCCAGATCGTCACCAATTCGCTTGCCCGCATCCGGTATTCCTGCGGCACCCGGTGATCGTGCAGTTCCGCGGTGAGGGCATCGAGCGCCTCCCTTGCGTCCGCGATCACGCTCACCCCGGACAGCTTGGCGGTGTCCGCGGAGGCGACGTTGATGTTGACGAACCGCACGCCCGGATCAGCGAACGCGGACCGGGAGGCGGTGGTGAAGTCGGTGTACCGGGTGCCGATCCCGATCACCACGTCGGCCGCGGCGGCGAGCTCGTTCGCGGCGGTGGTCCCGGTGACGCCGACCGCACCGACGGACTGCGGGTGCTCCGACGCCAGCGCACCCTTGCCGGACTGGGTCACCGCCACCGGGACCCCGGTGAGCTCGGCGAACCGGGCCAGTGACTCGGACGCGTCCGAGTAGAGGACGCCGCCACCGGCGACGATCAGCGGTCGGCGTCCCGCACGGATCACCTCGACCGCGCGCGCCAGCGCGGCGGGCTGCGGCAACGGGCGACCGACGTGCCAGACCCGCTCCGCGAAAAGCGATTCGGGCCAGTCGTGCGCCTGGGTCTGCACGTCCTGCGGGATCGCCACGGTCACCGCGCCGGTCTCGACCGGATCGGTGAGGACCCGCATTGCGCCGAGCAGGGCCGCGGGCAGTTGCTCGGGCCGCCACACCCGGTCGAAGTACCGCGACACCGGCCGGAAGGCGTCGTTCACCGTGACGTCGCCGCTCGCGGGCAGCTCCAGCTCCTGCAGGACCGGCGCGCCGACCCGGGTGGCAAAGGTGTCGGCGGGCAGCAGCAGCACCGGCAGGTGGTTGATGGTGGCGAGCGCGGCGCCGGTGATCATGTTCGTCGCACCCGGTCCGACGCTCGTCGTCACCGCCCAGGTCTGCAGCCGGCCGCGCGCCCGGGCGTAGGCGGCGGCGGTGTGCACCATCGCCTGTTCGTTGCGCCCGAGCACGTACGGCATCAGGTCCGGGTTCTCGAGCTCGGCCTCCAGCAGCGCCTGCCCGAAGCCGGCGACGTTGCCGTGACCGAAGATCCCGAGAAAGCCCGCGAACAGCCGGGCGCGGTCGCCGTCGCGCTCGGTGAACTGGTTCGCCAGGAACCGCACGGCGGCCTGTGCGACGGAGAGTCGCACCGTCGCTTCGGTGTCCGGTACGCCCTGTCGCTGTGCCACGCTCACGCTCCTGTGGTCCTGGGGAGGGGCAGCCGCGGGTCGACATCCTGGCGTAGCCAGGACCGCCTGATCCAGGCGTGGGCGGGATCGTCGACGATCCGCCAGGACCGCCCGGTGCCGGTCCCGGACATCACGTTCAGGTAGTACATGTCGTAGCCGGGCGCGGCCACGGACGGCCCGTGGTAGCCGTGCGGCACCAGCACGGCGTCCCCGGTGCGTACCTCGGCCAGTACGTCGATCGGTCGCTCGGGGGTGCCGTACACCCGGTGGAACCCGAATCCGCGCCGGTCGAGATCCACCGACCGACCGCCGGTCTCGCCGAACTCGAAGTAGTAGATCTCCTCGAGCGCGGACTCGTCTGCGGTCTCCTCGTCGTGCTTGTGGCTGGGGTACGAGGACCAGTTGCCCGCCGGGGTGATCACCTCGCAGGCGAGGATCGAATCGGCGGCGAAGGTATCGGCCATCGCGAAGTTGTGGACCTGACGACTGCAGTGCCCGGCGCCGCGCAGCTCGATCGGGACCGCGGCGGCCGCGACGTGGCGGAACGGGAGTTCGGTCGCCGCCCGGGCGCCGCACAGGGCGAAACGACCGCCGTCCACGCTGCCCACGGCGTACGCACGTCCCCGCCCGACGTAGCCGAAATCGCTCGGCCCGTCGAACACCGATCGCCGACCGGCAAGGGCGATCTCGCGGCCCTCGCACCCCACCGAGGCGGACCCGGACAGCGGCAGCACGATGATCTCGTCGTCGCCGGAGTCGAGGTCGACCCGCCCGCCCGGCGGCAGCTCGAGGATCCACAGGCTCGACGCGCTCCAGCCCGCCGACGTCGGCGTGATGGCCAGCGCGAACGGGCCGTCGGCTGCGGTGCCCGCGGGGAGGTGGTTCGCGTCAGGCATCGACGGCCCCCACGGCAGACTGCTCGGCGAGGGTCGCGACCTCGTCCGAGGTCGGCATCGCGGTGGAGCATTCCAGGCGCGAGGCGACGATGGCGCCCGCCGCGTTGGCATGACGAATCGTCTTCTCCAGCGGCCAGCCTGCGAGCAGGCCGCGGCAGAGGCTGCCGCCGAAGCCGTCACCCGCGCCGAGCCCGTTGACCACCTCGACCGTGACGGGCGGGACTGTCACCGTCTCGTCCCGCGTTCTGGCGAGCACGCCTGCAGGCCCGCGCTTGACGACCGCGAGTTCGACGCCGAGGTCGAGCAACGCGTCGGCCGCCAGGTGTGGATCGCGCTCGCCGACCGCGATCTCGCACTCCTCGAGATTTCCCACCGCCACGCTGACATGTTGCAGAGCCTGCTGCGCCACGGCGGTGGCGGCCGCGGGGGAGTCCCAGAACATCGCCCGGTAGTCGAGGTCGAGCACCGTGTGCCGAGCGCGGCCGCGCGCCCGCCACGCGGCGAAATGAGCATCGCGGCTTGGCTGTTCGGACAGACCGGTCAGGGTGGACCAGTACAGCGCGGCGGACCGGACGGCCGCGGTGTCGATCTCGTCCGCGCGCAACTGCAGGTCCGGTGCGGTGGGGCGGCGGTAGAAGTAGAGCGGGAACCGGTCGGGAGGGAAGATCTCGCAGAACGTGATCGGTGTCGGGTACTCCTGATCCGTGCGGACGTACCGGTTGTCGACGCCGAGGCGGGCGAGTTCCGCGCGCACGAACGCGCCGAACGGATCGCTGCCGACGCCGGAGATCAGGGCGCTGCGGAGGCCGAGCCGGGCCGCCGCGACGGCCACGTTTGCCGCGCTGCCACCCAGGAACTTGCCGAAGAGCTGAGCGTCCTCGAGGCCGACACCGGTCTGCATCGGGTAGAGATCGACGCCGCATCGCCCGATGGCGAGCACGTCGAACAGTCGATTTCCCGTGTTTGCCAAGAGGGACTCCCGACGTTGATGGAGACTGATCTCTGATGCAAACTCTGCGCCACTCCGCGGGGAAATGTCAACCATTTGTCCTAACATTCTAACTTTAGGTCGACTGGTGTTAATCTTCGCCTCAGCCTGCCTTTCGGTGGCCGCACGGGCGCGGTCGCCGTCGATGATCGGAGCCGAGAGTGGCTGCACCGCTTGCCGTTGAACTCGACCGGTCGAGTCCGGTGCCGCTGTACTTCCAGCTGGCACAGGCGATCGAGGGCGCCATTCTCGGCGGTGACCTGGGGCCGGGGGACCGGTTCGAGAACGAGCTCGATCTCGCGAAGCGGCTGAACCTGTCCCGGCCCACCGCCAGGCGCGCCATCGCGGAACTGGTCGACAAGGGACTGCTGGTGCGCAAGCGCGGCGTCGGAACCCAGGTGGTGCAGGGCCCGGTACACCGGCCCATCGAGCTGACCAGCCTCTTCGACGACCTCGCCAAGGCAGGCCAGAACCCGACCACCACGCTGCTCGAGTACCGGGTCGGCGCGCCGACCGAGGACGTCGCGCGGGAGCTGAACCTGCTCGGCCAGGAGGAGGTCACGACCATCCGCCGGCTGCGGCTGAGCAACGGCGAGCCGCTCGCGCTGATGACCAACCATCTGCCCGCGGCCCTCGCACCAGGCCCCGAGGAACTGGAGACGCACGGGCTGTACCAGTCGCTGCGCACCAGGGGGGTGCACATCCGCCTCGCGCGACAACGGATCGGGGCCAAGGCCGCCGACCGGGGCGAGGCCGTCCTGCTCGGCGAGAAGATCAGGGCGCCGTTGTTGACGATGAACCGCACCGCCTTCGACGACGAGGGCCGGGTGGTGGAGTTCGGCAGCCACGTCTACCGCGCGACCATGTACCACTTCGACATGACCGTGGTCGACCGGTAGCCGCCCTCCGCGGTGGTCAGGGGTGACTACCGTGGACCAGGGTGACGACGAATGGCCGAGACGATCACGCTGTTCCTCGCCGGGGACGTGATGACCGGCAGGGGAGTGGACCAGATCCTGCCCCACCCAGGGTCACCGGCGCTGCGGGAGCGTTGCGCGCGCGACGCGCGCGAGTACGTCTCGCTGGCCGAGCGCGTGAACGGCACGATCGCCGCTCCTGTCGACTGGCACTGGCCATGGGGGGAGACGCTGAAGGTCCTCGAGGAGTCCCGGCCGGACCTTCGGGTGATCAACCTGGAGACCGCCGTCACCACATCCGATGACTATGCGCCCAAGGGGATCAACTATCGGATGCACCCGTCGAATGTCGGCGTGCTCACCGCCGCCGACATCGATATCTGCGTCCTGGCGAACAACCACATCCTGGACTTCGGCATCCGCGGTCTCGAGGAAACACTGCGCACGCTTCGGCGCGCGGGTGTCCGGCCCGCGGGCGCGGGCCGGACGGCCCGGCAGGCGTGGGCCCCGGCGGCGGTTCACGCCGCAGCGGGCCGCGCGCTGATCTGGTCGATGGGCGCCGAGTCCGCCGGCGTCTCACCCCGGGACGCTGCGACGAGCGGCCGCCCGGGTCTGGCGTTGCTCGCGGACCTGTCGAACAGCAGCGCCGACGCGGTGCTCAACCGGATGCTGCGGGCGCGCCGGGAGGGCGACCTCCTGGTGGCTTCCGTCCATTGGGGATCGAACTGGGGTTTCGGGGTGCCAGGAGCGCAGGCCCGGTTCGCGCACCGGCTGGTCGACGGCGGCGTCGACATCGTCCACGGACATTCGTCGCACCACCCGCGCCCCGTCGAGATCTACCGAGGTAGGCCGATCCTGTACGGGTGCGGCGACCTGATCAACGACTACGAGGGGATCGGCGGATACGAACGGTTCCGCGACGACCTCAGACCGCTGTACCTGGTCACCCTCGATGCCAGGACGCACGAGCTGAGCGAGCTCCGGATCGTCCCCATGCAATCTCGGCGTATGCGGCTGCGCCGTGCCTCGGCCGCCGACACCGAATGGCTACGCGGGGTCCTCGACGGACTCGGTCGCGATTTCGGAACCCGGGTGGACCGGGGCCTCGGTGGCGACCTGCTCGCCCGACCGGATCGGGGGAGGGAATGACAAGAGGCGCGGTTCCCGTTGCCGGGAAC
>NZ_JBSGTR010000052.1:0-43404 GCF_053607505.1 Rhodococcus sp. NPDC055112 | reverse complement strand
GCACGAAGCCACGCGCCCACCGGCGTTCTGCGTCCCTGCGCTCCGCTACCGCGGCGTGAGCACGACCAGCGGGATCGGGCGTGTGGTGTGGTGCTGGTAGCCGCTGTAGCGGCCGCCGTTGTTCGCATCGGCCGCGGCGAACAGTCGCGCGTAGTCCGCATCCTCCGGACCGATCAGGCGGGCGGTGATCGGAACCGCGGTGGTGCCGACCCGGACCGAGGCGTCCGGACGTGCCCGCAGGTTGAAGTACCAGCCGGGCGATCGGGCCGCGCCGCCGTTGGAGGCCACCACCACGTAGTCCCGACCGTCCTGCACATAGGTGAGGCTGTTGACCCGCGCCTGCCCGGTCTTCGCGCCGACGGTGTCCAGCAGCAGGCACGGCACCCCGAGGATCCGGTGGCCGATCCGGCCGTTCGTGCGCTCGTAGACCCACTGATGCGCCTTCAGCACCTGGATCCCGATCTTCTTCACCGCGGGGATCTCCTCGAACTTCACCCGACACTCCTCTGATCGACGTTGCAGTACACGTTACTCCGCGACACATAAAACGCCGGTGGGCGCGCGATCCGAAGACCACGCGCCCACCGGCGTTCACTTGTTCAGCAGATCAGTTCCGCCCCGATCAGGGCAGCATCGATGTGCCGTTCACGGCAACGGACCGCCCGCAGCGATCGCCGAGAGCGTCGCGAACTCGTCCGCCTTCAGCGAGGCGCCGCCAACGAGGGCGCCGTCCACGTCCGGCTGGCCGACGATCTCGCCGACGTTCTTCGCGCTCACCGAGCCGCCGTAGAGGACGCGAACGCCCGCAGCGACCTCGGCCGACGCCAGCGTCGCGAGCTCGCCGCGAACCGCCTTGCAGACCTGCTGTGCATCCGCAGGAGTCGCAACCCGACCGGTGCCGATGGCCCACACCGGCTCGTACGCGACGACGACCTTGGCGATCTCGTCCGCGGACAGGCCGGCGAGGGATCCACGCAGCTGCTCCAGGTTGTACTCCACCTGGTTGCCTGCCTCCCGGATCTCCAGGCCCTCACCGATGCACACGATGGGGGTCAGGCCGTTCTTCAGCGCCGCCTTGGTCTTGGCGAGCACCGTCTCGTTCGACTCCCCGTGCAGGGTGCGACGCTCCGAGTGGCCGACCACCGCGAAGGTGCAGCCGAGCTTCGCCAGCATGGCACCGCTGATCTCGCCGGTGTAGGCGCCGGCATCGTGAGCGGAGACATCCTGCGCACCGTAGGTGAGCAGGAGCTTGTCGCCCTCGACCAGCGTCTGCACGCTGCGGATGTCGGTGAACGGCGGGATCACCGTCACGTCGACCTTGTCGAAGTACTTCGCAGGCAACGAGAACGCGATCTTCTGCACCAGGGCGATGGCCTCGAAGTGGTTGAGGTTCATCTTCCAGTTGCCCGCGATGAGCGGCTTACGTGCCATCGCTCAGCCCTCCAGCGCTTCGATGCCGGGAAGGGCCTTGCCCTCGAGGTACTCCAGGGAGGCGCCGCCGCCGGTCGAGATGTGCGAGAAGCCGTCCTCGGGCAGGCCGAGCAGCCGCACCGCGGCCGCGGAATCGCCGCCGCCGACAACGCTGAACGCGCCCCTGCCGGTGGCCCCGATGATCGCCTCGGCGACACCCTTGGTGCCTGCCGAGAACTTCTCGAACTCGAACACGCCCATCGGCCCGTTCCAGAACACCGTCTTGGCGCCGGACAGGATCGCCGCGAAGCGCTCCACCGACTCCGGTCCGATGTCGAGGCCCATCCATCCGTCCGGGATCTCGAGCACCGACACCGTCTTCGACTCCGCGTCGGCGGAGAACGAGTCGGCGATCACCACGTCCTGCGGGATGTGGATGACGTCGGCGTACCGCTCGAGCAGCGACTTGCAGGTGTCGATCATCGACTCCTCGCACAGCGAGTTACCGACGGACACCCCCTGCGCGGCGAGGAAGGTGTAGAACATTCCGCCACCGATGACCAGGGTGTCGGCCTTGGTGGCCAACGCCTCGATCACGGCCAGCTTGTCGGAGACCTTCGAGCCGCCGAGCACCACCGCGTACGGCCGCTCGGAGTCCTCGGTCAGCTTCTGCAGCACCTCGACCTCGGTGGCGACCAGGTTGCCCGCGTAATGCGGCAGCAGCTTCGCCACGTCGTAGACCGACGCCTGCTTGCGGTGCACCACACCGAATCCGTCGGAGACGAACGCGCCGTCGCCGTCGACCAGCTCCACGAGCGCCTTGGCGAGGGATTCCCGCTCGGCGTCGTCCTTGCTGGTCTCCCGGGGATCGAAGCGGACGTTCTCCAGCAGGAGCACGTCGCCGTCGGTGAGTCCCTCGGAACGGGCAAGCGCGTCCTGTCCGACGACATCGCCCGCCAGCTGCACGTTGCGTCCGAGCTCCTCGCCGAGCCGGGCCGCGACCGGGGCCAGCGACAGCGCCGCGTCGGGCTCGCCCTTGGGGCGGCCCAGGTGCGCCATCACGATGACCTTGGCGCCGGCCTCGGCCAGCGTGCGGATGGTCGGCGCGGACGCGATGATGCGGCCCGGATCGGTGATCGTGCCGTTGTCCAGCGGGACGTTGAGGTCCGAGCGCACCAGCACGGTGCGGCCCGCGACCCCGGCGTCCAGCAGATCCTTCAGTGTCTGAACAGCCACGTGGATCAGAGGGACTTCGCGACGAGACCGATGAGGTCCGCCAGACGGTTGGAGTAACCCCACTCGTTGTCGTACCAGGAGACGATCTTGACCTGGTCGTCGATCACCTTGGTCAGGCCCGAGTCGAAGATCGACGAGTGCGGGTCGGTGACGATGTCCGAGGACACGATCGGCGCGTCGGTGTACTTGAGGATGCCCTTGAGGGGGCCCTCGGCGGCGGCCTTCATCGCGGCGTTGATCTCGTCGGCGGTGGCCGACTTGCGCAGGTTCGCGGTGAGGTCGGTGACCGAGCCGGTGGGGATCGGAACCCGCAGCGCGTAGCCGTCGAGCTTGCCGAGCAGCTGCGGGAGGACCAGGCCGATGGCCTTGGCCGCACCGGTGCCGGTGGGAACGATGTTCAGGGCAGCCGCGCGGGCGCGACGCAGGTCGCTGTGCGGGGCGTCCTGCAGGTTCTGGTCCTGGGTGTAGGCGTGGATCGTCGTCATCAGGCCCTTGACGATGCCGAACTCGTCATCGAGGACCTTGGCGATCGGGCCGAGGCAGTTGGTGGTGCACGAGGCGTTGGAGATGATGTTCTGGCTGCCGTCGTACTTGTCGTCGTTGACGCCCATCACGATGGTGATGTCCTCGCCCTTGGCGGGCGCGGAGATGATGACCTTCTTGGCGCCGGCCTCGAGGTGACCCTTCGCCTTGGCCGCATCCGTGAAGATGCCGGTGGACTCGACGACCACGTCGACGCCCAGGTCGCCCCAGGGCAGCTCGTCCAGCGGGCCGCGGTGCGCAAGCGCCTTGATCCGCTGATCGCCGACGACGATGGTGTCGTCGCCGTCGAGGGAGACGTCGTACGGCAGACGGCCCAGGATCGAGTCGTACTTGAGCAGGTGGGCGAGGGTCGCGTTGTCGGTCAGGTCGTTGACCGCCACGATCTCGATGTCGGTGGTGCCGAGCGCCTTCTGCGCATCGACCGCCCTGAAGAAGTTACGTCCGATACGACCGAAGCCGTTCACGCCTACCCGGACAGTCACAATTCGCTCCTTTGACCATTCTCAGTGTTCATCGATCAGATGTGCGTCCCACACTAGTGCTCCGCGTGGGACGCAAAGACAGGTGGCCCAGTGGGATGGATCACCCACCGGGCCCGAGGGTGAACCTCGATACACCGGGTTCGCTATGCCTCGGTGTCTATGGTCGGCTCCGCTGCGCTACGCCTCGTCCAGCAGGTCGGCGGTCACCGCGGACTCCGTGTCCGGGATCCCCGTGTCCTTCGCCTTGCGGTCCGCCATCGACAGCAGGCGACGGATCCGGCCCGCGACCGCGTCCTTCGTCATCGGCGGCTCGGCCAGCTGGCCGAGCTCCTCGAGCGAGGCCTGCCGGTGCTGCACCCGCAGGCTGCCCGCGGCGGCAAGATGATCGGGCACGTCGTCACCGAGGATCTCCAGCGCCCGCTCCACCCGCGCCGCCGCGGCGACCGCGGCGCGCGCCGACCGCCGCAGGTTCGCATCGTCGAAGTTCGCCAGCCGGTTCGCCGTGGCCCGAACCTCCCGGCGCATCCGGCGCTCCTCCCAGGTCAGCCTCGTGTCCTGGGCGCCCATCCGGGTGAGCAGCGCGCCGATCGCCTCACCGTCACGCACCACGACCCGATCCGTGCCGCGGACCTCCCTGGCCTTGGCCGCGACACCCAGCCTGCGGGCAGCGCCGACCAGTGCGAGCGCCGCCTCCGGGCCAGGGCAGCTGATCTCCAGCGCCGAGGAACGACCGGGTTCGGTCAGCGAACCGTGCGCAAGGAACGCACCCCGCCACGCCGCCTCCGAGTCGGCGACGCTGCCGCCGACGACCTGGGCTGGCAGCCCCCGCACCGGACGACCACGCAGGTCCAGCAGACCCGTCTGGCGGGCAAGGGCCTCGCCCTCCTTGGCGACCCGCACGATGTAGCGGGAGCTCTTGCGCAGCCCGCCCGCGCCGAGCACGTGCACGTCGGAGGAGTAGCCGTACAGGTCGAAGATCTCCCGGCGGAGCCTGCGCGCGGTGTTGCCGAGGTCCACCTCCGCCTCGACCACCACGCGCCCACCGACGATGTGCAGCCCGCCCGCGAACCGAAGCAGGGACGAGACCTCGGCCTTGCGGGCGGAGACCTGGGTCACCGCAAGCCGGCTCAGCTCGTCCTTGACCTCCGCTGTCATTGCCACGAAGTGGTCTCCCTTCCGGGGGTTGTCTGGCGTTCCTTCGGCACCGCGAGGCGGTCGAGGACCGCGGCGAGCTTGCCCGCGTGGTGTGTCGCACCGCCGTTGTCCGCAACGTCGGCGTAGGTCAGTTCGGCCCCCAGGAGCTGGGCGGCCCGGTGAAGATAGTCGCGTTCGCTGCCCTCCGGCACCGACGCCGAGTCCACCACGATGTCGTCGACCGTCAGCTCGGGCGCATGCTGGGACAGTACGTGCAGATGCCGCTCCGCGGAGAAACCCGTCGTCTCGCCCGGCTCGGCCACCAGGTTGAGGATCAGCGTCTTGCGCGCCCGGGTCTCCATCAGGGCCTGCACCAGCTCGGGCACCAACACGTGCGGGATGACGCTGGAGAACCAGGATCCGGGGCCGAGCAGCACCAGGTCGGCACGCTCGATGGCGGCGACCGACTCCGGGCAGGCCGGCGGATCCGGCGGCAGCAACCGCACGCGCCGCACCTTCCCAGGAGTGGTGGCGACTGCCACCTGCCCTCGGATGCACCGACTGACCCGAGGGTCGCTCTCCAGGCCAACCACATCGGCCTCGATGTCGAGCGCGATCGGGGACATCGGCAGCACGCGACCGTGGATGCCGAGCACCCGGCCCATCTCGTCGAGGGCGGCGACGGTGCCGCCCATCACCTCACTGAGTCCGGCCAGGATGAGGTTGCCGACCGAGTGACCCGCGAGCGCGCCGGTACCGCCGAAGCGGTGCTGCAGCGTCGCCGTCCAGGTCCGCACCTCGGGCGTGTCCGCCGCCAAGGCGGCCAGCGCCATCCGAAGGTCGCCTGGCGGGATCACGCCGAGTTCGGACCGCAGCCGACCCGAGGAGCCGCCGTCGTCGGCGACCGTCACGACCGCGGTGACGTCGGAGCTCACCCGCCTCGCGGCACCGAGGGTGGCGTAGAGACCGTGACCGCCGCCGAGGGCAACGATCGTGGGGCCGGCGGGAACCTCCGCGAAGGAGTCGGACGTCATTCGCGCCCCAGGTCCCGGTGCACGACCTTGACGGTCACACCCTGCTCCCGCTCCAACATGCCCGCAAGGGCCTCAGTCATTGCCACACTCCGATGCTTCCCGCCGGTGCACCCCACCGCAATTGTCATGTAACGCTTGCCTTCCCGACGGTATCCGTTGGTCGTCAACTCCAACAAATGCCGGTAGGTGTCCAGGTAGTCCCTCGCGCCGTCCTGGGAGAGGACGTAGTCGCTCACCGCCGCGTCCCGCCCTGTGTGTTCGCGCAGTTCCGGAATCCAGTGCGGATTCGGCAGGAATCGCACGTCGCACACGAGATCCGCATCCATCGGCAGCCCGTACTTGAATCCGAAGGACTGCACGGTGATCGCGATCGCCCCGGTCGTCTCGCCGCCGAACGCGGACTCGATCTTCTGCCGCAGCTCGTGCACCGAGAGCGACGAGGTGTCGATCACCAGGTCCGCGTCGGCCTTGACCGGCGCGAGCTGCACCCGTTCGGCCTCGATCCCCTCGATCAGGGTGCCGTCGACGCCCTCCTGCTGCAGGGGGTGGCTGCGTCGGACCTGTTCGAACCGTCGGACCAGCACCTGGTCGGTGGCCTCGAGGAACAGCACCCTGGTCCGCGTCGCCTTCGATTCCACCTCCTTGATGACGGAGACGAGGTCGCCGGTGAACCGGCGACTGCGCACATCGATCACGACGGCGAGCTTGGGGATCCGCGATCCGGGTTCGAGCCCCAGATCCACCATCCGGGAGATCAGTTCGGGCGGCAGGTTGTCCGCGACGTACCAGCCGAGGTCCTCGAGCACGTTCGCCGCGGTACTCATGCCTGCGCCGGACAGGCCCGTGACCAGCGCCACCTCCATGTCCGACTCCCCCTGTCCGGTCAGGTCACTCACTCGACTCCCGCCCTCCTCAGTCCGTTTCCGTGCTGGTCGGAGCCCCCGAACTCGCCCTCACCCGCCGCCGTGGCGGTCACGCTGGGACCATCATCCCCCACCACGGCGTCCATCACCGGGTCATCCGCGTCCATTGGTGTCTGCGCGGCGGCTGGGTCCGGTTCGGCTCCGAGCGCGACCAGCACCGCCTTCGCGGTGGTGACGCCGATCCCGGGCACCTCGATGATCTCCTCCACGGTCGCCTGCTTGAGCTTGGCCACCGACCCGAAGTGGGTGACCAGCGCGGTGCGCCTGGCCTCGCCGAGCCCACGGACGGAATCGAGGGCCGAGGCCGTCATCCGGCGCGAGCGCTTGCTGCGATGGAAGGTGATCGCGAATCGGTGTGCCTCGTCGCGCACCCGCTGCAGCAGATACAGCGATTCACTTGTGCGCGGCAGGATCACCGGGTCCTCGTCGCCCGGCACCCAGACCTCCTCGAGCCGCTTCGCGAGGCCGACGACGGCGACATCGGTGATCCCCAACTCGTCGAGGACGGCCGCCGCCGCCGCGACCTGTGGGGCGCCACCGTCGACGACGAACAGGTTCGGCGGATAGGCGAACCGCCGCGGCCTGCCGGTCTGCGGGTCGAGCGCCGCCTCGGGTGCCTGGTCTCCCCCGTTGCCCGTGTCCGTCTGGCCCGCGGTGTCCGCGCTTGCCACGTCCGCCGCGTGCCGCAGGAAACGTCGACGCGTGACCTCGGCGATGCTGGCCACATCGTCCGAACGCCCTTCCCCCGCAGCCTCTTTGATCGAGTAGTGCCGATAGTCGGACTTGCGGGGCAGACCGTCCTCGAAGACCACCAACGAGGCCACCACGTCGGTGCCCTGGACATGACTGATGTCCACGCACTCGATCCGCAGCGGCGCCTGGTCGAGGTCGAGCGCTTCCTGAATCCCCTGCAGCGCAGCCGATCTCGAGGTGAGATCGCCCGCCCTGCGGAGCTTGTGCTGCGCGAGCGACTCCTGGGCGTTGCGCTGCACCGTTTCGGCGAGGGCCTTCTTGTCGCCGCGCTGCGGCACCCGCAGCGTCACCCCAGACCCCCGCAGGCCACTGAGCCAGACCTGGAGTTCCTCGGCGTTCGGCGGCAACTCCGGCACCAGGACCTCGCGCGGCACCACGGTCGTCTTGTCCGCGGTCAGCCCGGGCTGATCGGTCATCGCGGCCTGTTCGCCGTAGAACTGGGTCAGGAACTGCTCGACCAGGTCTTCGGATCCACTCTCACCCGAGCGCTCGACCACCCAGCCGCGCTGACCACGCACCCGGCCGCCCCGGACGTGGAACACCTGGACCGCGGCCTCGAGCTCGTCGGCCGCGAAGGCCACCACGTCGGCATCGGTGCCGTCGCCGAGCACCACGGCCTGCTTCTCCAGCGCCTTGCGCAGCGCCCCGAGATCGTCGCGCAGCCGGGCCGCGCTCTCGAAGTCCAGGTCGTCGGAGGCGCGCAGCATCTTCGCCTCGAGCTCCCGGACCAGTTTGTCGGTGCGCCCGGACAGGAAGTCGCAGAAATCCTCGACGATGCGCCGGTGCTCGTCGGCGCTGACCCGGCCGATGCACGGGGCCGAACACTTGTCGATGTAGCCGAGCAGGCAGGGCCTGCCGATCTGGTTGTGCCGCTTGAACACACCGGCCGAGCAGGTGCGGGCCGGGAACACCCGGAGCAGCAGATCGAGCGTCTCCCTGATCGCCCAGGCGTGCGCGTACGGACCGAAGTACCGCACCCCCTTGCGCCGCGGACCGCGGTACACGAACAGCCGCGGATACTCCTCGTTCAGGGTCACCGCCAGCACCGGATAGGTCTTGTCGTCCCGGTAGCGGACGTTGAAGCGCGGATCGAATTCCTTGATCCAGTTGTACTCGAGCTGCAGCGCCTCGACCTCGGTGCCGACCACGGTCCACTCCACGCTCCCCGCGGTGGTGACCATCTGCCGGGTGCGCGGATGCAGCGACGCGACGTCCGCGAAGTAGGAGCTCAACCGGCTCCGCAGGCTCTTCGCCTTGCCGACGTAGATGACCCGGCCGTGGGGATCGCGAAACTTGTAGACGCCGGGCGCCACCGGAATGGTTCCCGGGGCGGGGCGGTAGGTGGCGGGATCGGGCACAACACCAGGCTAGTCGTCCCCACCGACCACCCTGGACAGCCGCACCGAGGGGCCCGTTCGCCTGCTAGCGTCGGAAGCCGGGGCACGTAGGCCACTCGTTACTGGGGTGATCGGTGTGGGCACAGGCGACGCGATGCGTCTCGCGGCGGCGACCGCGACGGTCCTGACCCTGACGCTGGCGGTCGGATGCTCCGCCGCCGACGACGGCGCGGCCGGCCCGTGCACCATCGTGCCGAACGGCACCCCCATCGCCGCCGCACCCCTGACCCAGCCGCCCACCAGCGCGAACCTGTCCACTCATCCCGAGATCGCCACCGGGTACCGCGCCGGGATGACGCCGGTCACGACGGCCACGTTCGCGGTGTCCACCGCGAACCCCGTCGCCACCGAGGCCGCCTGCCGGGTACTCGACGACGGCGGTACCGCCGCGGATGCGCTGATCACGGCGCAGACCGTGCTCGGCCTCGTCGAACCGCAGTCATCGGGTATCGGCGGCGGGGCCTTCCTGCTCTACCACGACGCGGCCACCGGGACCGTCGAGGCCTACGACGGACGTGAGACCGCGCCGATGGCCGCCACCGAGAACTACCTGCGCTTCATCGACGACACCAACCGGACCGAGCCGATGCCCTCGGCGCGGGCGAGCGGACGCTCGATCGGCGTCCCCGGGGTGCTCCGCATGC
This sequence comes from Rhodococcus sp. NPDC055112, assembly GCF_053607505.1. NCBI lineage: Bacteria > Bacillati > Actinomycetota > Actinomycetes > Mycobacteriales > Nocardiaceae > Rhodococcus > Rhodococcus sp. NPDC055112. The sequence continues at coordinate 33,848 of NZ_JBSGTR010000052.1, read as the reverse complement.
TGGAGATGAGCCATCGCGAGCACGGAAAGCAGGCATGGGACACCCTGTTCGAGCCCGCGATCGAGCTCGCGGACAACGGGGTCGAGATCAGTCCCCGGATGGCGAGCTCGATCGCCGGCTCGGCCAGGGACCTGGCCGTGGACGAGGATGCGCGGGAGTACTTCCTCGGCCCGGACGGGTCACCGAAACCGGAGGGCACCGTGCTGACGAACCCGGCGATGGCGAAGACGTTGGGGGCGATCGCCGCGGAGGGCGCCGACGCGTTCTACACGGGGCCCGTCGCCGAGGCCATCGTGGCGGCCACCGACGACCCCAGCGGGGGTCGCACACCCGGCGCGATGACCACCGCGGACCTCGCGGGGTACCAGGCCAAGAAGCGCACCGCGCTGTGTACGGACTACCGGGGCCGCGAGGTGTGCGGGATGCCGAGCCCGTCGTCGGGCGGCACCGCGGTGGCCGCCGCGCTGGGGATCCTGAGCAACTTCGACCTGTCGGCATACCAGCCGACGGCGCTTGACGCGGACGGCGGCGAACCCGATGCCACCGGTGTGCACCTGATCGCCGAGGCGGAGCGGCTGGCCTATGCCGACCGGGACAAGTACGTCGCCGACTCGGACTTCGTGCCGCTGCCGGGCAACTCCCCCGAGACCCTGATCGATCCGGACTACCTGCGCGGCCGTTCGGCGCTGATCGACCCGCGCCGGAGCATGGGCACCGCCCAGCCCGGCGACTTCGGCCCGGTCGCAATGGGTACCCAGCCGGGCAACGACCACGGCACCAGCCAGATCACCGTGGCCGACCGGTACGGCAACATCGCGGCCATGACCACCACCATCGAGTCGGCGTTCGGCTCGTTCCACATGGTCGACGGCTTCCTGCTCAACAACCAGCTGACCGACTTCTCCGCGCAGCCGACCGCGCCGGACGGATCGCCGCTCGCCAACCGGGTGGAACCGGGAAAGCGGCCGCGCAGTTCGATGGCCCCGACCCTGGTGTTCGAGCGGGGCAACGGGCACCGCGGCGAGGTGCTCCTTGCCGTTGGGTCCCCCGGCGGCTCCGTGATCATCCAGTTCGTGGTCAAGACGCTGGTGGGCATGCTCGACTGGGACCTCGACCCGCAACAGGCCGTGTCGATGGTCGATTTCGGCGCGGCGAACACACCGACGACGAACGTCGGCGGCGAGCACCCCAACATCGAGGCGGCCGACAACGGCGCCACCGACCCACTGGTGCGGGCGTTGACCGAGATGGGCCATCAGGTTTCGACGGAACCGCAATCGAGTGGGCTGAGCGTGCTTGGGCGTCACGACGAGGGCTGGATCGGCGGCGCGGACCCGCGCAGGGAGGGCGCGGTGACCGGCGACGTCACCGGGTAGGAGTGGCCTCGACCACCGGGCACGTCGAAGTCCCCGGCGCGCAGCCACTTACACGGAGGTGGAGACCAGCCGCCGATTCGACGCGTGCGGGCGGTTGCCCCGCCCCGCGGGGGCGCGGCGACCGTCGGCCCGACGGAGGTCCGCCAGTCGCTGGGACGGCTGACACGCGGACGGCTGCGGCGTTGCGGTCACGGCGGCGCGGGAGCGGTCGAGCCGACGGAGCTCGACGAAGTAGACCGCGCTGATCGCGACGTAGATGGCGGCCATGATGATCGGGCCGCATGCGAGGACGAGGAGGATTTCCACGGGACCTCCAATGCAATCGAGTCGGGCACCCGATTCGAGCGGTCTCGAATTCGCGGTGCTTGACTCGATCCAGATTAGCGGGGTCCGGGGCGCCAGAAGGTCACGGCCGCGTGAACTCGGGCCGATCCGGACGTGGGATGCGACACACCGTTTCGGATGTGTCGCCGGTTCCCACGTCCGAAGATCGTGCCGCCCCGACCTATTCGGCGTCCGCCTGCGCGTACTTCGACTCGAGGTCGCGGAAACTCCTGACCGCGTCCACGGCGTACCCGCGGTCGTTCGCCTGGATCGCCATCACCGGGATGTACTCGTCGTCGGGCAGCTCGATCCGCGCCCAGGCCGCGCCGTCAGGAAAGGTCAGGCCACGCACCAGATCCCACTCGACGAACCGCTCCGTGAACGCGTTGCGCACCGAGACGCCCTCGGCGTTCGCGCGCAGCCGCGGGCGGGTCAGCAGCAGCGCGCCGCCCGCGAGGATCCCGCCGATGCAGACCATCGCCAACTGATCGATCAGCCGGAAGTAGACACCCGTCGCCGAGCTGCGCAGCAGCACCGCGAGCACGACGAACACCAGCACGAACACGGCCGCGACCGCCATCGCGTAGCGGGCGGACCGCTTGGACCGTACGTCCATCTCCCACGCGCTCATCGGAACGACTGCTCGGTCCAGGGCTGACGCAGATGACGGAGCGTCACCGCGGTGTCGAGCGCGGCGGCACAGGCCTGACCGCCCTTGTCCTCGACGGAGCCGGGGAGGCCGGAGCGGTCCCTGGCCTGCTGCTCGGTGTCCGTGGTGAGCACCCCGTTGCCGACCGGGGTGCTCTCGTCGAGGGAGACCCGGGTGAGGCCTGCGGTGACGGCGTCACACACGTACTCGAAATGCGGGGTGCCGCCGCGGATCACGACGCCGAGCGCGACCACCGCGTCGTGGGTGCGGGCCAGCGCCTGCGCCACCACCGGCAGCTCGATGGCACCGGCGACGCGGACGAGCGTGACGTCCTCGAGGTGGGCCTGCTCGGCCACCCGCTGCGCGCCCGCGATGAGGGCCTCGGAGATCTCGGCGTGCCACTGCCCGGCCACGATCGCCAGCTTGAGGTCCTTCGCCTCGTCGAGCTGGAGCTGTGGCAGCCCCTCGCCGCTCATACCGCGCCCCCGGTCTCGAAGTCGTCGAGGCCGATCAGGTCGTGACCCATGCGGTCCCGCTTGGTGCGCAGGTAGGTGAGGTTCTCGGCGTTGGCGCGCAACGGCATCGGCACCCGTTCGGTGATCTGCAGGCCGTAGCCGTCCAGCCCGACCCGCTTGGCCGGGTTGTTCGTCAGCAGCCGCATGGACGAGATGCCGAGATCGACGAGGATCTGCGCGCCGATGCCGTAGTCGCGGGCATCGGCGGGCAGCCCGAGTTCCAGGTTCGCGTCGACGGTGTCGGATCCCGCGTCCTGCAGCTGGTACGCCTGCAGCTTGTGCATCAGGCCGATGCCCCGGCCCTCGTGACCGCGCATGTACAGGACGACGCCTCGGCCCTCCTGGGCGACCATGTCGAGCGCCGCGTCGAGCTGCGGGCCGCAGTCGCACCGCAGCGAGCCGAACACGTCGCCGGTCAGGCACTCCGAGTGCACACGGACCAGCACGTCGCTGCCGTCGCCGTCCGGACCGGCCAGGTCGCCGCGCACGAGGGCAACGTGCTCGACCTCGTCGTAGATGCTCTGGTAGCCGACGGCCTTGAACTCGCCGTGGTTGGTCGGGATCCGCGCCTCGGCGATCCGCACCACGTGCTTCTCGTGCTTGCGGCGCCAGGCGATGAGATCCGCGATCGAGATCATGGCCAGGTTGTGATCGTCGGCGAAGACCCTGAGCTCGTCGGTCTGGGCCATGTGGCCCTCGTCCTTCTGGCTGACGATCTCGCAGATGACGCCCGCGGGGCGCAGGTCGGCCATCCGGGCCAGGTCGACGGCCGCCTCGGTGTGGCCGGGCCTGCGCAGCACCCCGCCCTCCTTGGCGCGCAACGGCACCACGTGGCCGGGACGGGTGAAGTCGCTCGCGCCCGAGTTCGGGTCGGCGAGCAGGCGCATCGTGGCGGCGCGGTCGGACGCCGAGATGCCGGTGCCGATGCCTTCCTTGGCGTCGACCGTCACCGTGTACGCGGTGCCGTGCTTGTCCTGGTTGCTGGAAAACATCGGCGGCAGGCCGAGCCGGTCGCAGTCGTCGCCGTCGAGCGGGACGCAGAGGTAGCCGGAGGTGTAGCGGACCATGAAGGCCACCAGCTCCGGGGTCGCCTTCTCGGCGGCGAAAATGAGGTCGCCCTCGTTCTCGCGGTCCTCGTCATCGACGACGACGACGGCCTTGCCTGCGGCGATATCGGCGACTGCGCGCTCGATACTGTCGAACCTGGTCACGTGGTGCGCTCCATCAAAGTCATGAATAGCTCTCCGTGCACCCGTAAGTGCACCTCAACAGTACGACCCCGACTCCTCGGGCCCGAAACTCGGCTACCGGCCGGCGGTCTGCAGACGCTCGACGTACTTCGCGATCACGTCCACCTCCAGGTTCACCGGGGTGCCGGGGGCGGCACCGCCGAGGGTGGTCATCTCGAGGGTGGTGGGGATCAGCGAGATCTCGAAGAACTCGCCACCGTCCTCGTCCCGACCGAGGGCGGACACCGTCAGCGAGACTCCGTCGACGGTGATCGAGCCCTTCTCCACCACGTAGCGGGCGATCGAGTCGGGCAACGAGATCCGGACGACCTCCCAGTTCTCCGACGGTGACCGGCTGATGACGGACCCGGTGGCATCGACGTGACCCTGCACCAGGTGGCCGCCGAGACGGCTGTTCAGCGCCGCGGCCCGCTCCAGGTTCACCCGGCTGCCGACGTCCAACGCGCCGAGACTGGAGCGGTTCAGCGTCTCCGCCATCACGTCGGCGGTGAAGGAGTCGCCGCCGAGCACCTCCACCACGGTCAGGCAGACGCCGTTGACCGCGATCGAGTCGCCGTGCCCGGCATCGGAGGTCACCAGCGCGCCACGCACGGTGAAGCGGGCGGCATCGGCCAGGTCCTCCTTGGCGACGATCTCACCCAGTTCTTCGACGATCCCGGTGAACACTTCAGTCCGCTCCTCAGTTGTTGGTGCTGTTCTGTTCATTCTCGTCCTCGGCTCGCACACCGCGATCGCCGGGCGTCAGGCTCAGCAGCAGATCCGGCCCCAGCGTCTCGACGGACTCCCGGTGGAAACGGAGGGCCTGCGCGATGTTCGTGACCCCAGCATCCTCTACGGCGGCGGCCCCCGCGCCGAGCAGTACCGGTGAGAGGAACGCCAGGATCCGGTCCACCAATCCCGCCTCGAGGAACGCACCGGCCAGACGGGGTCCGCCCTCGAGCAGGACGTCGGGAAGATCCGCCAGCGCCTCGACCACCTCGCGGGGGTCGCGGGTCCGCAGCACCAGGGTCGGCGCCGCATCGTCGAGCACCCGGGCCGACGCCGGGATCTCACGCTCCCCCACCACCACTCGCACCGGCTGGTGATCGGCGAGGCCGCCGTCCGGATCGCGGGCGGTCAGCCACGGGTCGTCGGCGAGGACGGTGCCGGTGCCGACCACGATGGCGTCCAGCTTGGCGCGCTCCCGGTGTACCCGCGCCCTGGCCTCGGGGCCGGTGATCCACTGGCTGGTGCCGTCGGCCGCCGCGCTGCGGCCGTCGAGGCTCGCGGCGAACTTCCAGGTGACATGGGAACGGCCGGTGCGCTGGCGGTGCAGCCAGGCGCGCAGCGGCCCGAGTTCGACTTCCCTGGCGCCGAAACCGGGCAGCACGTCGACCCCAGCCGATCGCAGGGTCTGCGCACCGCCCGCGGCCTGCGGATGGGGATCGTCCACCGCGAAGAGCACCCGGGACACCCCGGCCTCGATAAGGGCGAGCGCACAGGGGCCGGTCCGGCCCTGGTGGTTGCACGGCTCGAGGGTGACCACCGCGGTGCCGCCCCGTGCCCGGCTTCCCGCGGCGCGCAGCGCCATCACCTCGGCATGCGGTCCGCCGACCGGGCTGGTCGCCCCGACACCGACGACCGCGCCGCTCTCGTCGAGGATCACAGCGCCGACCGGCGGATTGGGGCTGGTGGTCCCGCGCACCCGCTCGGCTGCATCGACAGCGAGCCGTAGCGCCGCCGCCTCGGACGCGGTCGGCTCCGAGGAGGGGTCGCGGCGCGGACCGGGCACGTTAGTGGGCCAGGGTCAGGTGGGGAGAGGCGGACGCGGCCTGCGCGCGCAGCGCGCGAACGGCCTCGGCCGGGTCCGATGCCCCGTAGACGGCGGAGCCGGCGACGAAGCAGTCGACGCCCGCCTCCGCCGCCGCCTCGACGGTGTCGGTGTTGATTCCGCCGTCGATCTCGACCAGCAGGGTCAGCTCACCGGAGTCGACCAGCTTGCGCACCGCGCGCGCCTTGCTCAGCACCTCCGCCATGAAGGACTGCCCACCGAAGCCGGGCTCGACGCTCATCACGAGCAGGGTGTCGAACTCCTTGAGGATCTCCAGGTAGGGCTCGATCGGGGTGCCGGGCTTGACGCTGAGGCCCGCCTTCGCGCCCGCCGCCCTGATGTCGCGCGCGACGGCGATCGGATCGTCCGTGGCCTCGGCGTGGAAGGTGACGTTGTGCGCACCCGCTTCCGCGTACGGCGGCGCCCAGCGGCCGGGGTTGTCGATCATCAGGTGGCAGTCGAGCGGGATGTCGGTCGCCTTGAGCAGGCTCTGCACGACCGGGAGCCCGAGCGTCAGGTTCGGCACGAAATGCGCATCCATGACATCGACGTGCAGCCAGTCGGAGCCGGCCACGGCGGCGGCCTCTTCGGCGAGCCGGGCGAAGTCTGCGGAAAGAATGGACGGAGCGATCATCGGGTGAGCCACAAGTGGCCAGCTTAGTTGGTGCGCGAACCCACCTCGCCGTGGCGCTTGCGGCGCGGTTGTTTGCGTGTCGGCCGGACTCGACGCGTTGACCGCCTATGGACCGAGGGGCCCGCATCTGACGTCGAAGCGCTCACGAACGGCGTCAAGTGTCTGCCGATGGTGTTCGCGGTCCCTGTGATGCGTCCGCATGTATCGGAGGGTTCCGAGCATCCTGCGCTGAATGGGGTACCAGCGATCGAAATCGAGACCACAGTCCAGGAAGACCTTGCTGGGGACGGCGTCGAAGATGAGGCTGAGGTTGTACTGACCGAGCGCGAGCACAGTCCAGGTCAAGGCCTCTTTGGACTTGCGCCTCAGATCTTCGGCATCCAGCTCGTAGAGCGGTGTGTCGTCGAGCTTGCCGAGGAACATCAGATGGGTCAGGAAATAGCTGGCGAAGGATGTGAAACCGATCGTCGCCGATCGCGTGTTGATCGACAGCGTCGTGCCGTGAGTCGAAACGTAGGGCTCGTATTCCGTCTCCGTTCGGAGAACATAGCCGGAGCAGTTCACCAGCCAGCTTCCTTGCTGCACGAGCCTCGTCGCTCCACTGCGATATATCAGTTCGAGCCCTTCGGGTTTGTCGATCGCGTCGTCGAAGTACTCCATGTCGACGATGTTGAGTCCGGACGTGATCGTTGCGGCTTCCGATTCCGAGAGCAGTCCATTCAGGAACTGTCGCGATGGGTGGATCGGTTCGAGTCCGTGAGTTTCCTGGAACCATTCTCTGACCTCGTCCTCGTTGGTCCCATCGAATCGAAGAGCGGTGTCATTGAACAATCGAGTTGGCAGCGTTCCCTTCCACAACCGTCGGACACCGTGGGGTATTACACGGTCCCGGTCGGTGAAGTAGGTTCCGGCGCCGGCGATGATGTTGACTTCCCTACCGGGATATTCGGTCACCGCTGCATAGGCAGTGTCCATTGCTGTCTTTCCGCCGCCGACGATCCAGATCGGCGTATCGCTTTCATGCATCTCCTTGCATCGAATATCGAAGAAGTCGGGCGATACAGAGTGAATCTGTTCACTCGACACCGACAGCGGTTCGTTGGGGACGATCCCGAAGCCATTCGCCATGATGACGCGCTTTGCGATTATCGTAAGGCGTTGTCCCGTTTCCGCTTGCGCAATGATTCGGTTGCCATCCGCCGACTCAGTATTGGAGTCGACGGTCCACCCAAAGTACTCGACAACCCGAACCCGTTCCTTGATGACGTCGAGGCAATGCGTGAAGTGATCGAGCACCTCGGGCTTGGCAGCCAAATACGATCTCTCTCGGCCCAACGTCCATTTGATGTTTCCGGCGGTGAACAGTGGGTGGGGTTGGTGCAACCGAACGTACGGGTACGTGTCGACCCACATCCCGCCGGACCGGTGTCGTCGGTCGATCAGAATGATCTTGTGGTCGCGCGACAGGTAATGTGATGCGACCGCTGCTGCATTCAGCCCGGCGATCCCCGCGCCGACGATGCAGACATCGCACTCATCCATCAGCGGCCCTGATACTGCTGGATCCGGACTATTCATCGGAGCCTCCGTAGCGGATTACTCAGATCGAAAGGGCGTTCTCGGAGTGGTATCAACTCTGCCCCTCGTCCCGCCGAAAGGCACCAGTAGCCGACTACTCGTTCACCGCCCGCTGCGCGATCATCGGGTGAGCCGCAGGGGCCCACCTCAGTTGGTTCGCGAAGCCTCTTCGACGTGGCGCTTACGCAACCTCGCAGGCGCCCTGATCCGCCAGGCCTCGGCCACGAGTTCGATCAGCTGTTGCCGATCCACCCGATCCAGGTCGACGAGAATCGCGCCGTAGCCGTCGTAATGCGGCGTCGTGAAGAACGCCGGGTCGCCGGAGGCCAGCAACGCCTCCTTCTCCTCGGGGGCGCACAGCAACATCAGCCCGCCCTCGGCCTCGCTGCGCAGCCGCGCGAACCCCTTGCCGCCGACCTTGAGCGCGGGGGTGTTGTACGAGGTGGACACCTCGACCTCCGGCAGGCGCTGTGCGATGTCGACGACGTCTTCCCAGGTGTGCATGAAGTCAGCATGCGCCCGCCCAAACCCCCTTGGCTTGGACAAACGGGAAGTTACGCTCGAACCGTGACGCGCGACCGCATCATTCGCCTCCGCCGCGAGGCATGGGGATTCGCCATCGGATCGATCTTCTTCGCCGTCGGGGCGGTGCCGCAGTACGCCGAGGCGGCCGGCCCCGTGGCCACCAACCTCACGTTCTTCGTCGGCGCCATCTTCTTCACCCTCGCCGCCCTGATCCAGCTCGCCCTCAGCGGCAGGCAGCCGCCTCGGCGCGCCACGAACCCCGCGGACCGGGCGGACTGGTGGGCCGCCGCCATCCAGTTCGCGGGCACGCTCTGCTTCAACGTGAGCACGACGGAGGCCCTGGTCACGGCCATGGACGCCGATGCACACCTGTCGGACGGCTGGCGGCCCGACGCCTTCGGATCGATCTGCTTCCTGGTTTCCAGTGGCCTGGCGGTCGTGGCCACGAGGGATCGCCACACCCTGTGGGACAAGCGCGCCCGCACGTGGCACGGCACCTGGCTCAACATGGTCGGCTCGGTCTTCTTCGGACTGTCGGCGGTCGGCGCGTACGCGCTACCCACGAGCGGCGACCTCGTCAGCCTGTTCTGGGCGAACCTGGGCACCTTCCTCGGTGCGCTGTGCTTCCTCGCCGCGGCGCTGTTGAGCCGGCGCTCCATCCACGCGACTGGAGCGCCGGCCGCGGTGTCCTGAACCGGCCGGTCAGGTCAGCTCAGCAGCAGGAGCCCTGCGCGGGCGCGGGTTCGTCCGCCGACGACGAGGTGCAGCACACGCCGCCCGCGGGCGCGCCGCTCGCAGCCATCTCGAGCGAGGACGGTCCGGTGCCGAAGGTCTCGCTGTCGGCGAGCACCGTGTACACCTCCCACTTCTCGCCCGCGGGACCGGTGACCCACACCTTGTCCTGGGTCGCGAAGCAACAGGTGGTGCCGATCTCCTCGTCGGTGAACAGGCCCTCGCCGGTGAGCCGGGCGATCTCCCCGTGCACGATCTCGCTCGATTCCACCTCGACGCCAAGGTGATTGATGCTGCCGCCCTTGCCGGGGTTCTGCAGCAGCACCAGCTTCAGCGGCGGCTCGGCGATCGCGAAGTTCGCGTAGCCCTCGCGCAGCTTGGCCGGTTCGGTGTTGAACAGTTTCGAGTAGAACGCGACCGATTCGGTCAGGTCGTCGACGTTGAGGGCGAGCTGTACGCGGGACATGAGAACCTCCATGGGTGAGACATATATCGAATTACTCACCTACCACTGTGGCACCTTTTTGACATATGTCAAGAGACTGGCATGATGGTTGTCATGCCCAAGGCCCTGCCGTTGCTGGATGTGTCCGCACCGATCTGCTGCGCCCCGGTCGCGGCGGGCCGGATGACGGACGAGGCCGCGCTGCATGTGGCGCTCCGACTCAAGGCGCTCGCCGACCCGACCCGGATCAAGCTCATGTCGATCCTGCTCACCAGTACCGACGACGGGGTCTGCACCTGCGACCTCGCCACGGCGATCGAGCTGACCGAGTCCACGGCCAGCCACCACCTCGCCCAGCTGAAGAAGGCGGGCATGGTCGAGTCGACGAGGCGCGGCATGAACGTCTACTACCGCGCCCGCGCCGACTCGCTCGAGGCGCTTCGCCTCGTGCTCGACCCGAACTGCTGCTGACCAGGTCCGGTCACTCCGGCTTGCGCAGCGCCGCCATGAACATCGCGTCGGTGCCGTGCCGGTGCGGCCACAGCTGCACGCCGGGACCGTCACCCAGCTCGGGCACCCCCGGCACCAGTTCCCTGGTGTCCAGCGCGACGACACCGTGCCTGCGGACCGCGTCGGCCACCACTCCGACGGTCTCCGACAGGTGCGGGGAGCACGTCGAGTAGAGGACCACCCCACCCGGGCGGACCAGCGAGATCGCCGACGCCAGGAGCTCGCGCTGCAGCTTGACCAGCGCCGCCACATCGGTGGGCTGACGGCGCCAGCGCGCCTCGGGGCGACGCCTCAGCGCGCCGAGGCCGGTGCACGGCGCGTCCACCAGCACCCGGTCGAATCCGGGCGCGAGGCCGGGTTCCCGACCGTCCGCGACGTGTACGTCCACGGGCAGGCCCTTGGTCGTCTTGCGGACCAGGTCCGCCCGGTGCTCCGCCGGTTCGACGGCGTCCAGACGCGCGCCCTCGATGTCGGCGAGGGCGCCGAGAAGCGCCGCCTTGCCGCCCGGTCCCGCGCACAGGTCGAGCCAGCGTCCACCGTCGGCGCCGAGCAGCGGCGCCAGCGCCAGCGCCCGGGCCACGAGCTGACTGCCCTCGTCCTGCACACCCGCGAGGCCCTCGCGTACCGCGTCGAGCTGGCCGGGGTCGCCGCCGTCGAGGTGCACCGCGTACGGCGAGTAGGGACCGATCTCGCCCCCCGTCACCAGGGCGAGCTCCTCCGCCGAGATCTCCCCCGGTCGCGCCACCAGATGCACCGACGGCCGAGCGTCGTCCGCCGCCAGCACCCGCTCGATCTCGCCTGCGTCCTGGCCGAGCGCATCGGCGAACGCCTGCGCGATCCATACCGGATGCGCGTACTCGAAGGCCAGGTGTCCCACCGGGTCCGAGCTCGCATCGGGCGCGAGCTCGGACACCCACTGCTCCTCGCTCTTCTCGGCCACCCGGCGCAGCACCGCGTTCACGAAACCGGCCTTGCCGCCGCCGAATTCGCTGCGGACCAGGTCGACCGAGGTGGCGACCGCCGCGTGCGGGGCGACCCGGGTGCGCAGCAACTGGTAGGCGCCGAGGCGCAACACGTCGAGCAGCGGTCCGTCGATCTCGTCGATCGGCCGTCCCGCGCCGCTCGCGATGACGGCGTCCAGCAGGCCCTGCGCCCGGCAGGCCCCGTAGGCGAGTTCGGTCGCCAGGGCCGCGTCCCGGCCGTCCATTTTCCTGTCGCGAAGCAGACCGGGCAGCACCAGGTTTGCGTAGGCGTCGCGCTCGCGCACGGCGCGCAGCACGTCGCGGGCCGCGATCCGGGGCCGATCGACCCCGCTCGCGGACGGGTCGGGCCTGCCGGCCTGACGCGGCCGGGTGTTCGGGCCGCCCTTCGCGCCCGGCTTGTCGCCGCCGCGCGACTGATCACGCTTTCCTCGTGCGGGCCTACGGGATTCGGTCACAGTGCACGCACCTCGGGGTCCAGGCGCGCTCCCCGCGCCCAATCGGCGGCCGCCATGGCCTTCTTACCTTGTGGCTGAACCTGACTCAGCCGGACCGCGGTCGTCGCGGTTCCGACATAGCAGCCGTCCTTGCGGACCAGGAATTGTCCCGGCTCGAGCGTCTCCTCGGTAACCTGCACCGGGCCGACCTTGAGCCGCAGCTCCCCCACCTGCGTCCATGCACCGGGCGCGGGGGTGACCGCCCGGACAAGTCGATCGACCGCCTGCGCGGGCTGATCCCATCGGATCCTGGCCGATTCGACGGTCACCTTCGGCGCATGCGACACGCCCTCGGTCGGCTGGGGCACCGCCGTTGCGGTGCCGTCCTCGATGCCGTCGAGCACGGACTCGAGCAGCACGGCGCCACCGTCCGCGAGCCGGCCAAGCAGCCCGCCCGCGGTGTCGTCGGCGCGGATGCGCTCGGTCATCACCCCGAACACCGGTCCGGTGTCGAGTCCCTCTTCCAGCAGGAAGGCGCTCGCGCCGGTCATGTCGTCACCCGCGGCGATCGCCGCCTGCACGGGCGCCGCGCCACGCCACGCGGGCAGCAGGGAGAAGTGCAGGTTCACCCAGCCGTGCCGGGGCACGTCGAGCACCGGTCGCGGCAGCAGCGCGCCGTAGGCGACCACCGGGCAGCAGTCCGGCTCGAGGGCGCGCAGCCGATCGAGGAACTCCGGGTCGGAGGCTCGCGCCGGGGTGAGCACCTCGATGCCGTGTTCGTCGGCGAGCTGCCCGATCGGCGACCGAGCGACCTTCCTGCCCCGACCGGCGACGGCGTCCGGCCTGGTCACGACCGCGACCACCTCGTGCCGGGACGACTTCAGCAACCGCGCCAGTGACGGCACGGCCGGCTCCGGGGTACCGGCGAAGACTATCCGCATGTCAGCGCACCGTCCCGGTCCTGCCGAACGGACCGGCCTGTGCCGGCTCCTTGGCACCGAACCACTGTGACTGACGGATCGTGCGCATGGCGTCCTTCCTGGCCTCCTGGTCCAGCCGGTCCAGGAACAGGACCCCGTCGAGATGATCGGTCTCGTGCTGGAAACACCTGGCCAGGATCCCGGTGCCCTCGATGGTGATCGGTTCGCCGTACTTCGAGAACCCCGTTGCGACGGCGTTCATCGACCGCGTGCACTCGGCCCGCACGCCGGGAATCGACAGGCATCCCTCGACCCCGGTCTGCACCTCGTCGCCGATCACGCGAACGGTCGGGTTGATCAGGTGTCCCGCGGCGCCGCCGCAGTTGTAGGCGAACACCCGCAGACTCACGCCGATCTGCGGGGCCGCGATACCGGCGCCTCCCTCGTCGTACATGGTGTCCTCGAGGTCCGCGACGAGCTTGTGCAGTTCCCGATCGAAGTCGACCACCTCGTCCGCGCGGGTTCGCAGTACGGGATCGCCGAACAGGCGAACGGGCTGAATACTCACGAATCTGCTCCCACGGTTCTCGTCATGTCGGGTCCGACGTCACGAACAGTCTAGGGAAGGCTGCGGGTCCTCCATGACACCCTCGCGCTCCACAACCATGCGAAACACTCCGGCCGCGGTGATGTACACCGCACCCGAAGGGGTATTGACTGAGCCCTGGCGCAATCCGAGTGCCGTGTTTCGGTGCGCCGACCGTGAAGTTCCAACTCAGATGGAGGTCACAGTGGCGGGAATCGCGAACAAGTTCGACAAGGAATGGGAATCCAAGTCCATCGAGGACCTGGCCAAGGCTCCGGTCGCCGCCCTTCAGGGAGTCAGCGAATCCGACGCCGAACACCTCAAGGCGGCCTTCAACATCACCACCGTGGCTGACCTCGGCACCAACAAGTTCTTCCTGTGGGCGCAGGCGGTCGCCAAGCTGGCCGAGTAGCCCCGAGGGTGCCGCCGCCCCGCGCTCGGGGCGGCGGCATCCGTGCGAGATCCCAGAACACTCGATCAAACTGGTTCGCACACCTTAGGATTCGCGGCATGTCGTCCCCGAAGCGCAAGTGGCCCCGTCGCGTCCTGCTCGGTTCCCTGGTCCTGATCGTCGTGGCGCTCGTCGGCTTCTTCACCATCGCGCCCGGTGCCATCGAGCGAAGCATGAACAAGGTCGTGCCCGCGGATCTGCCGGAGGTGACCGCGCAGACGCAGAGCCTCCACGACAGTCTGCAGATCGCGGACATGCACTCGGACACCCTGATGTGGGATCGCGACCTCCTGAAGCGATCCGGTCGCGGGCACATGGACCTGCCTCGACTCCAGGACGGCAACGTGGCATTGCAGGTGTTCTCGTCCGTCTCGAAGTCGCCGAAGGGCCAGAACTACGACGCCAACTCGGACGAGACCGATAACATCGAACTCCTCACGATCGCCCAGCTACAGCCGCCGCGGACCTGGGGCTCCCTTCTCGAGCGATCGCTCTATCACGCGGAGAAGCTCGAGAACGCGGCCGCGGACTCGGACGGCCAGCTCCGGTTCGTGAAGACACGAGACGAACTCGCGACTCTGCTCGCGGACCGCGCGGCGGGACAGAACGTGACCGGCGCCCTGTTCTCGGTCGAAGGCCTGCAGAACCTCGAGGGCAAGGCCGAAAACCTCGACGCGCTCTACGACGCCGGGATGCGGATGGCGGGGTTCACCCACTTCTTCGACAACGAGGCGTCCGGCTCGATGCACGGCGAGGTCAAGGGCGGCCTGACCGATCTCGGGCGGACGGTGTTCGCGGAGATGGAACGGCGCGGCATCATCGTCGACATCGCCCACGCCAGCCACCCCGCCATCAAGGAGATGCTCGAGCGTGCGACGCGGCCCGTGGTCGCGAGCCACGGCGGCGTGCAGGCCACCTGCGACGTCAACCGCAACCTCACCGACGACGAGATCCGCGGGGTTGCGGCCACCGGGGGCGTCGTCGGAATCGGCTACTGGGACGCGGCCGTGTGCGAGCTGACCCCGGCCGCGGTGGTCGATGCGATCGAGCACGTGATCGAGGTGGGCGGCCTCGCCACAGCGGCGCTGGGCAGCGACTACGACGGAGCGACCACGGTCGCATGGGACACCAGCGAGATCGCTGTGGTCACACAGGAGCTGCGCGACCGCGGCCGCAGCGACGACGAGATCCGGGCGATCATGGGCGGCAACACGTTGCGCGTGATGGCCGAGGTGCTGCCGGCCCGCTGAGCGCCGCGGACCAGCGACGGGATCAGCTACCGCCGCTGCTGCCGCTACCGTCGCTGCTGCCGCCGAAGTTGCTCTCGTACATCATCTGCGGGATCCCGGTCCCCAGTGCGACAGGGGCACAGACCGGTTCGGGGGCTCCCGGATCGAGCGCACGAAGCACGAGACCGACGGTGAACGGGTCGTAGACCATGTTCATGTGCCCGGTCCGGTCTTCCGGGCACAGCGTCTGGATGCTGAGGTTCGTCGCGCCCTGACCGCGCAGGGCGACATTCGACGCGGGCTGGATCATCTCGTCGTACTGGGTTCCGATGGTGGTGTAGCTCACGCCGGGGACGGTGTCGGCTGGCTCGTTCAGCGCATCCAGGAAGGGCGACCCCTGGATCTGTTGGCCGACCGCCTGTCCGAGCACGGCCTCGATCGCCTCGGCCCCGCCGGGGATTCCGTCGACGACCGGCGCCAGACCGTAGAAGACCCCGCCGTACGACGGCGACGCCACCCCGACCCACCGCTCGACCACCGCGGCCCCGCCGAGCCGGTTGACGAAGTACCTCGTCACCGTCGCGCCCTGGGAGAACCCGACCAGGTCGACCTTCTCGGCGCCGGTCGCCGCGCGCACCCTCTGCACGAAATCGGCGGTCTGTTGCCCGCTGACCCGCATGTCCTCGGTCCCGAACGAGTCCCCACCCGGCTTGCCCCCGTAGTTGAGGGCGAAAACGCAGTAGCCCGCCGCCTTGAGCGCGGGCGAGATCGCGGACCAGTCCGAGTAGGCGTTGGCGTCGGTGCCGTGCGCGAGGACCACCGGACGCGGATGCGCAGCGGAGGGCTTGCAGGAGAAGTCGTTCGATCCGGGCGGTGCGCTACCGGGATGCCTTCGGGCGAAGGCGGCCGCATCGGCGTGGGTCGTCTGCGCCGGACCGGGATTCTCGGGGGTCTCGGAGATCGACCCGCCGCCCTGGGTGGCGCTGGATTGGGCGTGCGCGGACGCCAGCGGGAGGACGGTGGCGGCGCACGTCAGCGAGACGATCGCGACGATCCTGCGAGCCGCCCCCACCCCAGACGGCCTCGAATCGAACCGGTTCACGATGCACATCATGCACGCGATGACCACGGCCGCGGGACCACATGAAGGTCACAATTTCGGTACGGTTCGGCTGATTTCGGTTGACGATCACGCCTGCGGCTCGGGCTCGGCGCCTTCAGGAGGCGCGGGATTGGCCGTCGGGTTCGGATCGTCGGCAAGAATCCGGTACAGCGCGCGGCGGGACTCGGTGAGCACCTCGCCCGCAGTGCGGATCTGCTCCGGGGTCCCGACCGCGGCCACCTGACCGGCCGCACCCATCAACTGCCCGATCAGTCCACGCAGGTCCTGCGCCTCCTGGCCGACGCCTGCGCTGACCTCGTCCCACGGGTTCCCCAGGTCGGCTTTGTTCTCCTCCACGTACGCGACGCCCGACTCGGTCAGGCGCGCGGTCTTGCGGCCGGCCACCTTCTCGATCAACACCAGGCCCTCGTCCTCGAGCTGAGCGAGCGCGGGGTAGATCGAGCCGGGGCTGGGCCGCCAGACGCCGTTGCTGCGCTCGACGATCCGCTGGATCAGTTCGTAGCCGTGCATCGGCCCCTCGGCGAGAAGCAGCAGCACCGCGGCACGCACGTCACCGCGCCGACCGCGTCCGCCACGCCCGCGCCCACGGCCGAGCCGCTGGCCGCCGGGACCGTGGCCGGGCCCGAAGCCCATCCCCGGACCGAATCCGGGGCCGAACCCGTCGCGACGACGATCGCGCCCCTCGCGTCCCGGCCTACGCCTGCCGCGCCCGTGCTCTCGTTGAATCTCTTCCATGTCAGCCTCCTACGACTGTTCGTATCAATTACGTTCTCGACGATATATCGACAAACAGTCGATAGCAAGGTGTCGGCCGTCACGCTCGGATCGGGGGTGGCTCACGGGCGGCAACCGTCGACCGTCCACGCCCGCGCTCGCAGGGCGACAGCACCGGAGGCGTTCCGCGGGGTCGTGGTGCGAAGCCTCTCGCGCAGGGCGGCCCGATGGTCCTCGGGCAGGCTCGCGCAGTACCCGGGGGCGGGCCCCTGACCGCCGAGGAACGGGCGCCAGAAGTCCTCGAAGTCCGCGAACACGGTGTCCACCTCGACCTGCCCCACCCGGACTCCGGTCAATCCCGCCGAACCGAAAAGCTCGCGCAGCGGCTCGGGGCGACACAGGGGAAACCGGCGCCCCTCGTCCACCGCGGCGGCGGCCGGGTCCAATTCCGTGGCGGCGTCCCAGAACCGCCGGATCATGCCCATGCCGTCCGCGTAGTCCCACACGTAGGACGCGACCAGCCCGGCAGGCCGGGTGACCCGGATCATCTCGGCCAGGGCAGCCCGCGGATCGGGTACGAAGTTGAGCACCAGCGCGGAGACGACCCGATCGAGCTCGCCGTCGGCGGCAGGGATCGCTGCCGCGGAGCCGAGCCGGAACTCCGCCCGCTCATCCGAACGAAGCGCGGCGGCGGCCAGGAACCCGGCCGAGGGGTCGACCCCGAGGACCCGCGTCGGCCGCTCCGTGGCCAGGATCGCCTGTGTCAGCGAACCCGTCCCGCACCCGACGTCACACCACACCGCCCCGGGCAGCGGCGGCAGACCCCGAAGGAACTCGACGGCGACCAGGCCGCTCCACCGCCCCATGTAGCGCTGATAGTCCTCGCCGCTCGCCCACACCTCCGGCCGAGCCGCCATGACCCACCCTCCTCACGAGCGCACTCGCGAGGGCGAAACGCCCGCGCTAACAGTCGAATTCGCGGTAAGCGAAACCGTCCCGCCCGTGCAGCACCACCTTTGCCGGGTGGTGCGCGTGCGCCAGTTCACGGGCGGCGGCGATCGCCTCACGCTCGGTCCCGAAGTAGCTGTGCTCGCGCGAACCGTACTGGTGCACCTCCCAGCTGTGCGCCGCGTCGCCGGCGTGGGGCAAGACGTCGTAGGTCCTCCGCGTTGTCGATGGCGTTGTCCGCTTCATGCCGAGCCTCCTCGGACTCAGACGTGTGGTGAACCACGAATCCACTTCCAGTGAACGCCCTGACAGTGCGGGACACAACAGCCGGTCCGTCGCCGCCGGGTAGCGGCGGAGCGACCCGCGAACGTCTACGCCGGCGGCGCGAAGAACTCGAGGGCGATGTTGTCCGGATCTCGGAAGGAGATACCGGATCCGTAGTGCGCTGACTTGATCCCGCCGTGCTCGATCCCCTGGGCGTCGAGCCGATCCCGCCATCGGGGCAGCTCGTCGGGGGAACACCGGAACGCGACATGGTCGAGACCGACCTGCCGTTCATCGAATGTGGTGGGGCCACCAGCACTGGTATGGGTATGCAGCCCGAAGAGCGTTCCGTCGTCGAGTGCGAACACAGTGTGGTGGAAGGTTCCCGAGCCCTCGTCCTCGTCGAGCACTGGCGCAGCGCCGAACAATGCGCTGTACCACGCGGTGCTGGCGGACAGGTCGGATACCGTGATGGCGATATGGGCAAGGCCCGGGAAACTGGACATTTGTACCGCTCGCTTCCTCGAAGAACTCGTTCCATGGTTGATCCGGCACGGGTTCTCAACCTATCGAGCAATGTCCTTCGACGGGGTGCATCGGGAGCTGCGACATCGTGCTCGTTTCTCAGCCGATCCGGACCGGGTCGATCTGCACGCGGACCGACCCCGCTTCGCGCCTGGCGCCGCGCACGGCCTGCGCCTCGGACAGCGCCCTCGCCAGGACGCCGCCGCTCCCCCGCGGCACCCGCAGGAGCATCCGCTCGACCTCGGCTGGCTCCGGGCCGTCACCCGAGAACGGCAGTCGTTCGCCGGGCGGCAACGGCACCGGACCGAGCCGCTCCACCACGTCGGGCAGCGTCGCGTTCGCCAGCAACGCCTCGATCGCCTCGCGCGAGCCGTCCACCGCGGCGATGTGCACGGTCGGCGGGAATCGGACCTCCGCCCGCTCGTCGAGCTGAACCTGGGCCGCGCCCACCGGATCCCAGCGAACCAGCGACTGGACCGTCGGCAGGCCGGAGTCGGCGACCACCACGACCCGGCCACCCTCGCCCGCCGGACGCACCAGCGAGCCCGCGGTCATCCAGCGCCGCAGCGTCTCCTCCTCCGCCCGCAGGTCGGCCCGCCCCAGCAACGCCCAGCCGTCCAGCAGGAGCGCGGCCCCGTAGCCGCCCGGCATCACGGGCTCGGCACCGACGGTCGCCACCACCAGCCGCGGACCCGGCTTGACCGCCGCCGTCACCTCGGTCCCGCCGGAATGCGTCACCGCGACGCCGGGGAAGGCCCGGCCGAGCTCCTCCGCGGTCCGGCCCGCCCCGACGACCACGGCCCGCAGCGACCGCGACCCGCACGCGTTGCACCGATGGGTGGCGTCGGCGACGCCGCACCACCGGCACGTCGGGGTGCCCGCACCGTCCGGCCCCACCGCCGATGCCAGCGACATCGGACCGTTGCACCGTCGGCACCGGGCCGGTGCACGGCACTTGCCACAGGCCAGGGACGGAACGTAACCGCGGCGCGGCACCTGCACGAGGACGCCTGCCCCCGCCTTGAGCGCCTCCCTGGCCGCGGCGAAGGCGATCGCGGGCAGTCTCGCCGCCCTTGCCCCCGGGTCCCTGGCCAGCGCATGGTCACTGTCCGCGAGGGCGGTGACCTGCGGCGCCCTGGCCCGCACCTCGGAGCGGTCGGCCACCAGGTCGTGCGCCCAGCCCGAGTTCACCAGCGCCTGCGCCTCGGCGGTCCTGGCATGGCCACCGAGCACCAGCGCACAGCCGCTCGCGTGTGCCCGCAGCAGCGCCACCTCGCGGGCGTGGGGGTACGGCGAGCGCGGCTCGGAATGGCTGTCGTCGCCGTCGTCCCACACCGCGACCAGGCCGAGGTCCGGCACCGGCGCGAACACCGAACTCCTGGTACCGACCACGATCCGGGCGGTGCCGCGCAGCGCCGCGAGCCAGCGGCGGTACCGCATCGCGGGACCGAGCCCCGCCGCCAGCGGGACCACCAGATCGTCGCCGACCAGGTCCACACACGCCGCCGCGACCCGGTCCAGGTCCTTCTGGTCGGGCACCACCAGCACCGCGGTCTGGCCGCGCGCAACGACCACGGCCGCCAGCTCGGCCAGCCGGGCGGGCCAGTCCTCCCCTGGTAGCGCCTGCCAGACCGCCCGCGGACCGCGGCCTGCCCGCACCGCGGAGACGAAGGCCTCGCCGTGCACGTAGTCCGACCAGGCCTCGCAACCGGGAGACGTCGGGGCCTGCGCCCGCTCGCCGCACGGCTCCGCCTCGACACGCGCATGGCGAGGCGGTATCGCCAGTCTCAGGACGTCCGCCCTCGTGCCCGCGTACCGCTGGGCGACGGCGTCGACCAGGTCGGCGATCTCCTTGGTCAGGACCCGCTCCCCGCTGACCACCTTGTCCAGCCAGCCCAGCTTGCCGGGGTGCTCGCTGGTCGCGACGCGCTCGACGAGGAACCCGTCCACCAGCCTGCCCGCGAAGCGGATGCGCACCCGCACCCCCGGCTGGGCCTGCTCGTCGAGCTCGCGCGGTACCCGGTAGTCGAACTCGCGGTCCAGGTGCGCGAGCGGCAGCATCGGGATCACCCTGGCGACGGGCAGCTCCGCCGCCGGTTCCCGTTCCGCGCTCACCGCCACGAACCGACCACCCCGTACCGACGGCACGAGCCGCCCACCGGGATCGGTGAGCGGCTCGTCGCTGCAAGCACTTAGAGTCCGGCGGCCGCGCGCAGCTTCTCGGCCCGGTCCGTGCGCTCCCAGGGGAGGTCGATGTCGGTGCGGCCGAAGTGCCCGTACGCCGCGGTCGGCGCGTAGATCGGGCGCAGCAGGTCGAGATCGCGGATGATCGCGCCGGGGCGCAGGTCGAAGACCTCGGTGATCGCCTTCTGGATCAGCGCCGGATCGGTCCGCTCGGTGCCGAAGGTCTCCACGAACAGGCCGACGGGTGCCGCCTTGCCGATCGCGTACGCGACCTGGACCTCGATGCGCTCCGCCAGACCGGCTGCGATGGCGTTCTTGGCCACCCACCGCATCGCGTACGCGGCGGACCGGTCGACCTTCGACGGGTCCTTGCCGGAGAAGGCGCCGCCGCCGTGGCGGGCCATGCCGCCGTAGGTGTCGACGATGATCTTGCGGCCGGTCAGGCCCGCGTCGCCCATCGGCCCGCCGAGCACGAACTTTCCGGTCGGGTTGACCAGCAGCCGGACGTCGGCCGTGTCGAGGGTGGGCACGCCCAGCTCGGCGAGCACCGAGCCGAGCACCTTCTCGCGGATGTCGGGGGTGAGCAGGTTGTCGAGGTCGATGTCGGCGGCGTGCTGGGTGGAGATGACGACGGTGTCGAGCCGCACTGCCTTGTCACCGTCGTACTCGATGGTGACCTGGGTCTTGCCGTCCGGGCGCAGGTACGGCAGGACGCCGGTCTTGCGGACCTCGGTCAGCCGGCGCGAGAGCCGGTGCGCGAGCGCGATCGGCAGCGGCATCAGCTCGGGGGTGTCGGTGCAGGCGTAGCCGAACATCAGGCCCTGGTCGCCCGCGCCCTGCCGGTCGATCTCGTCGTCGGTGATGCCGTCGACCCTGGCCTCGTGTGAGTGGTCGACGCCCTGCGCGATCTCCGGGGACTGCGCGCCGATCGCGATGTTCACGCCGCAGGAGTTGCCGTCGAAGCCCTTGGCCGAGGAGTCGTAACCGATCTCGAGGACCTTGTCGCGGACGATCTTGGGGATGTCGGCGTATGCGGTGGTGGTGACCTCGCCCGCCACGTGCACCTGACCGGTGGTCACCAACGTCTCGACGGCCACCCGGCTGCGCGGGTCCTGTTCGAGCAGTGCGTCGAGAATGGAGTCGCTGATCGCATCACAGATCTTGTCCGGGTGTCCCTCGGTCACGGACTCACTGGTGAATAGCCGACTGCCGGACTTGCTCACAGATCTCCCTCTCGCCACAGCGTTGGTATTGCCCCACAGACCCTAGTGCGGGGTACGACGGATATGAACCATTGAAATCAGCAGAAAAATGAAATCAGCGGAAATGTATTCCCTCCGCGCCGGGTCGGCGACAAAGGGTCTGACTTTCAGACTACGAGGCCGAACCGTTCTGCGCGTGCGCGCCCCCGCCACTCTCCAGCAGGGACACCAGGGCGTCGAGCACCCGACTGGCCATCAACGCCTTGGAGCCGTACTCCAGCGCCACCTCGGAGCCGTCGGCGCCGAGCAGCCAGCCGTCGTTGTGATCGACCTCGAACGCCTTGCCCTCCCCGACCGCGTTGACCACGAGCAGGTCGCAGCCCTTGCGGACGAGCTTCGAGCGCGCGTGCGTGAGGACGTCGCCGTGCGCGTCCCCGGTCTCCGCAGCGAATCCGACGATCACGGAGGTGTTCGGCAGGTCGCCGTCGCGGCGCGACCGGACGAGGCCGGCCAGGATGTCCTCGTTGCGGGTCAGCGGGATCGTGTCGGGCTCGTCGGCGCCCTTCTTGATCTTGCTGTCGGCGATGGTGGACGGCCGGAAGTCAGCGACTGCCGCGGCCATCACGACCGCCTCCGCGGCGACCGCGGCCTTGTCCACGGCCTCCTTGAGCTCACCGGCGGTGCGGATCCGGATCACCTCGAGTGCGGCCGGATCGGCCAGGTCCGCGGTGTATCCGGCGATCAGGGTCACCTCGGCGCCGCGCTGGGCGGCGAGCCGCGCGATGGCGTAGCCCTGCTTTCCGGAGCTGCGGTTGCCCAGGAACCGGACCGGGTCGAGGGGTTCACGGGTGCCACCTGCGGACACCAGGATCTTGCGGCCGACGAGGTCGCGGCGCAGCGCGTCCGGCCGCTCGAGCAGCAGGGTCGCCAGTCCGACGATCTCGTCGGGCTCTGGCAGCCGACCCGCGCCGGTGTCCTTGCCGGTGAGACGTCCGGAGGCGGGCTCGATCACACAGATTCCGCGTTCACGCAGGGTCGCCACGTTCGCGACCGTCGCGGGGTGCTCCCACATCTCGGTGTGCATCGCGGGCGCGAACACCACCGGGCACCGCGCCGTGAGCAGGGTCGCGGTGAGCAGATCGTCGGCCCGGCCGTGCGCGGCCCTGGCCATCAGGTCGGCCGTCGCGGGCGCGATCACCACCAGGTCGGCCTCCTGGCCGAGCCGCACGTGCGGCACCTGCGGGACGTCGGCGAACACCCCGGTCTGCACCGGGTTGCCGGAGAGCGCCTCGAACGTCGCGCGCCCGACGAACTCCAGAGCCGAGTCCGTGGGGATCACCCGCACGTGGTGTCCACTCTCGGTGAAGCTGCGGATGATCGAACAGGCCTTGTATGCGGCAATTCCGCCGCCGACCCCGACGACGATGCGGCGGGGTCGGTCGACGGAATCCGATAGGAGCTCGCTCACGGGCTCTGTATCACTCGCCTTCGGTGTGCTCGAGCAGGTCGGAGTGGATCTCGCGCAGCGCGATGGAGAGCGGCTTCTCCTGGAGGCCCGGCTCGACCAGCGGGCCGACGTACTCGAGGATGCCGTCACCGAGCTGGTTGTAGTAGTCGTTGATCTGGCGGGCACGCTTGGCCGAGTAGATCACCAGCGCGTACTTCGAGGAGGTGCGGGCGAGCAGCTCGTCGATCGGCGGGTTGGTGATGCCCAACGGGGTGTCGTACGCCGGGACGCCGTGTCGCTCGGCGTCGGACAAGGCTGCTTGAGTTGCGCTCACTGGCGAATCTCCTGTGGTGGTCGGCGCTTGTTTCAACTGCAACTACTTCTGAGAACTGCAGTTCGAGCAAAGGTGCTGCTAGTCGAGATCGGTACTGTTTTCTAGGCAGAATCCTGAAGGGACGCCGACTATCGCGGCGTTCCAACCAACAAGGATACCAACTCGTCGCACGCACGGTCGACATCCTCGTTCACGATGACCGTGTCGAACTCGTCCTTGGCCGCCAGTTCGACCTTCGCGGTCTCCAGGCGGCGGGCGACGACATCCGCGGACTCGGTGCCGCGACCGGTCAGCCGGGACACCAGTTCCTCCCAGCTCGGCGGCGCCAGGAAGGCGAGAATCGCCTCCGGCATCGCCGCCCGGACGGCACGGGCACCCGCCAGGTCGACCTCCACCAGCACGGGATGTCCGGCCTCGAGGGCCGCGATCACCGGCGCGGCGGGAGTGCCCGACCGCTGCAGCCCGCCGTGGATCTCCGCCCATTCGAGCATGTCGCCCGCTGCGATCATCCGCTCGAAGTCGTCGGCGGTGACGAACGTGTAGTCCTTGCCGTCGACCTCGCCGGGCCGCGGGTCTCTCGTCGTGGCAGACACGCTGAAGACCAGGTCGGGCAGCCGCTCGTGCAGTTTGCGGACCACACTCGACTTACCCACAGCTGAGGGGCCGGCCAGTACTACCAGCCGGCCCCTCTGCGCTGTGCTTTCCCCGCTGTCCGAAGCCGGGGTGGTCTTGCTGTTGTCTGACACGTTGTCTGTGTCAGCCACCAGATTCCTACTCAGCGTCGAAATCGAACCTGGTGAGCAGAGCCTTGCGCTGCCGATCGCCGAGGCCACGAAGGCGACGGGTCGGAGCGATCTCCAGCTCGGTCATGATTTCCTGCGCCTTGACCTTGCCCACCTTGGGCAGGGCCTCGAGCAGTGCCGACACCTTCATCTTGCCGAGGATCTCGTTCTCTTCGGCATCCTTGAGGACCTGCTTCAGGTCCGTGCCGCCGCGCTTGAGGCGCTCCTTGAGCTCAGCCCTGGCCTTACGGGCTGCAGCCGCCTTCTCCAAAGCAGCGGCGCGCTGCTCATCAGTCAACTGGGGAAGGGCCACGGTTCCTCCGTCTCGTCGTGTGCAAATAGTCTTCTGCCACCGGTTAACCAGCAGCGATAGCGACCGTACTCACGCCGGGCGCCGATTGCTAACCCACCCCCCAGGTCAGCGCGCAATTCCGGTGGGTTATGCGAGCCCGTTCTCGACTTCGTCCCTGACCCGCTCCGCAGCCTCGCGAAGCGCAGAAACAGACGGACCGTGCCGCAAAACATCACGAGAAGTGTTGGGCAACAACAACTCTCGTGAATCCCGGAAAATCTCCGCAAGATCGGCCACGGTTGCGCCCTGCGCGCCGAGTCCTGGCGCAAGAATCGGCCCGGAAAATTCCGATAAATCCAATCCGTGTCCGCGTGTCGCACCGACAACCAGGCCGATCGTGTCCCGGCCGTCACGGTTCTGCGCCACTGCCGCGTCAACGATCGATTGCGCCACCGACACACCCTCACCAGCGGGAACGCCCGAAAGGTCGGCAGCGTCGAGCTCATCACCCAACAACCGAGCACCCTGCAACTGCCCACCCTCCGGATTGGAGGTACGGGCGAGCACGAAGAGCCCGCGGCCGTGCTCGGTCGCCAACGCGACGGCGGGATCGAGCGCGCCGAATCCGAGATAGGGCGAGACCGTCACCGCGTCCGACGCCAGCGGTGCGTCCTCGCCCAGCCAGGCCTGCGAGTACGCCGCCATGGTGGAACCGATGTCGCCCCGCTTGGCATCGGCGACGACCAGCGTGCCCGCCGCGCGCACCACCGAGATGGTCCGCTCGAGCACCGCGTAACCGGCCGATCCGTAGGCCTCGAAGAAGGCCACCTGTGGCTTCACCAGCGCCACGTCGCCGACGAAGGCCTCCACGCATATCTCCGCGAAGGTCTCGACGCCCCCAGCGGTCTCTGGGAGCCCCCACGCCCGCAGCAGCGACGGGTGCGGGTCGATGCCCACGCACAGCCGGCCCCGGTCCGCGATGGCGGACCGGAGCCGGCTGCCCCAGCTGAGCTGGCTCACTTCTGTCCCGGCTCGCGCAGCGCCGCGTGCAGGTCCTGCAGCGAGCGCACGCCGATATCGCCCCTGATACCTGCCTCGATGCCCTGGACCGCCGCGGAGGCGCCCTGGACGGTGGTGATGCACGGGATGTTCACCGACACCGCCGCGCTGCGGATCTCGTAGCCGTCCACGCGGGGACCCGAGTTGCCGTACGGGGTGTTGATCACCATGTCCACCTCCCCCGCCTTGATCTGGTCGACGATGGTGCGCGCGCCCTCGGGCAGATCCTCGCCGGACTGCTTGTGCACCTCCTCGCAGGTGATGCCGTTACGCCGCAGCACGTCCGCGGTGCCCTCGGTGGCCAGGATCGTGAAGCCGAGGTCGGCGAGCCGCTTGACCGGGAAGATCAGCGACCGCTTGTCCTTGTTCGCGACCGAGACGAACACCACGCCGCTGGTGGGCAGCGAGCCGTACGCGGCGGTCTGGCTCTTGGCGAACGCGGTACCGAAGTCCGCGTCGATGCCCATCACCTCTCCCGTCGACTTCATCTCAGGGCTGAGCAGGGTGTCGACGCCGGTGCCGTCCGCCTTGCGGAACCGGTTGAACGGGAGCACGGCCTCCTTGACCGCGATCGGCGCGCCTGCCGGGGTGTTGCCGCCGTCCCCGCTGGCAGGCAGGACTCCGCTCGCACGCAGGTCGGCGATGGACTCGCCGAGCATCACCCGGGCGCAGGCCTTCGCCAGCTGCACCGCCGTGGCCTTGGACACGAACGGCACAGTGCGGCTCGCGCGCGGGTTCGCCTCGAGGACGTAGAGGATGTCGTCCTTGAGCGCGTACTGCACGTTCAGCAGGCCCTTGACCCCGATGCCCTTGGCCAGCGCCTCGGTCGAACGCCGGACGTTCTCGAGGTCCGCCTTGCCGAGCGTGATCGGCGGCAGCGCGCAGGCCGAGTCGCCGGAGTGGATGCCTGCCTCCTCGATGTGCTCCATCACGCCGCCGAGGTAGACCTCGGTGCCGTCGCACAGCGCGTCGACATCGATCTCGACCGCGTCCTCCAGGAACCGGTCCACCAGCACCGGACGGTCGTCGGAGATCTCGGTCGCGCGAGAGATGTAGTCCTGCAGCGACTTCTCGTCGTACACGATCTCCATGCCGCGCCCGCCCAGCACGTAGGAGGGGCGCACCAGCACCGGGTAGCCGATGCCGCCCGCGATCTCGCGGGCACCGTCGAAGGTGGTGGCGGTGCCGAACTTCGGCGCGGGCAGACCCGCCTCGGTGAGCACGCGGCCGAACTCGCCGCGGTCCTCGGCGAGGTCGATGGCCTCGGGGCTGGTGCCGACAATCGGCACGCCCGCGGCCTTGAGCCGCTTCGCCAGGCCGAGCGGGGTCTGGCCGCCGAGCTGGACGATGACGCCTGCGACCGTGCCCGATGCCGACTCGGCGCGGAAGACCTCGAGCACGTCCTCGAAGGTCAGCGGCTCGAAGTACAGCCGGTCCGCGGTGTCGTAGTCGGTGGAGACCGTCTCCGGGTTGCAGTTGACCATGACGGTCTCGTACCCGGCCTCGGAGAGCGTGAGCGCGGCGTGCACGCAGGAGTAGTCGAACTCGATTCCCTGACCGATGCGGTTCGGACCGGAACCGAGGATGAGAACCTTCGGCCGGTCCCGCTGCTCGGCGACCTCGGTCTCCGCGTTCGGGTCCAGCTCGTACGTCGAGTAGTGGTACGGGGTCTTGGCCTCGAACTCGGCCGCGCAGGTGTCGACGGTCTTGTAGACCGGGTGCACCTTCAGCTCGTCGCGCAGCGCGCGGACCGCGTCCTCACCGGCCGGGGTGTCCCCGAACTCCGGCCGCAGCGCGGCGATCTGGCGATCGGACAGGCCGTGGTACTTGGCCTGGCGCAGGGTCGCCTCGTCGACCGCCTCGGCCGCGCGGACCTGCTCCCCCAGCTCGTGGATCTGCTGGAACTGATCGAGGAACCACGGGTCGATCTTCGTGGCCTCGAAGAGCTGCTCGACGGTCGCGCCGAGCGCGAACGCCCGCTCGATGCCGTACATCCGGCCGTCCTGCGGCACGCTGAGATCCGCGAGCAGGGCGTCCAGGTCGTCGCCCTCGAGCTCGGGCCCGGTCCAGTAGCCGGCCCGCTTGGTCTCGAGCGAGCGCATCACCTTGCCGAAGGCCTCGGTGAAGTTGCGGCCGATCGACATCGCCTCGCCGACCGACTTCATGGTGGTGGTCAGGGTGCCGTCGGCGCCGGGGAACTTCTCGAACGCGAAGCGGGGCGCCTTCACCACGACATAGTCGAGGGTCGGCTCGAAGCAGGCCGGGGTCTCGCCGGTGATGTCGTTGACGATCTCGTCGAGGGTGTAGCCGATGGCCAGCTTCGCGGCCATCTTCGCGATCGGGTAGCCGGTCGCCTTCGACGCCAGCGCCGACGACCGCGACACGCGCGGGTTCATCTCGATGACGACGAGGCGGCCGTCGGTCGGGTCCATCGCGAACTGGATGTTGCAGCCGCCGGTGTCGACGCCGACCTCGCGCAGGATGTCGATGGAGAGGTCGCGCATCTTCTGGTACTCGCGGTCGGTCAGCGTCATGGCCGGGGCCACGGTCACCGAGTCGCCGGTGTGCACGCCGACCGGGTCGACGTTCTCGATCGAGCAGATGATGACCACGTTGTCGCGGCCGTCGCGCATCAGCTCGAGCTCGTACTCCTTCCAGCCGAGGATGGACTCCTCGATGAGCACGTTCGCGGTGGGCGAGGCGGCGAGACCGCCACCCGCGATGCGGGTGAGGTCTTCCTCGTTGTACGCCATGCCGGAGCCGAGGCCGCCCATGGTGAACGAGGGCCGCACGACGACCGGGTAGCCGAGCTCGACGACGGTGTCGCGGACCTCGTCCATCGTGAAGCAGACGCGCGAGCGCGCGGACTCGCCGCCGACCTTGGCGACGATGTCCTTGAACTTCTGCCGGTCCTCGCCGCGCTGGATGGCGTCGAAGTCGGCGCCGATGAGCTCCACGTCGTACTTCTCGAGGATGCCCTGCTCGTGCAGCGCGACCGCGGTGTTCAGCGCGGTCTGACCGCCGAGGGTGGCGAGCACCGCGTCGATCTTGTGGCCCTGGTCGGCCTCGCGGGCGATGACCTTCTCGACGAACTCCGCGGTGATCGGCTCGACGTAGGTGGCGTCGGCGAACTCGGGATCGGTCATGATCGTGGCCGGGTTGGAGTTGACCAGCGACACGCGCAGGCCCTCCTCGCGCAGCACGCGACACGCCTGGGTGCCCGAGTAGTCGAACTCGCAGGCCTGTCCGATGACGATCGGTCCGGAACCGATCACCAGGATGTGCTTGAGATCTGTGCGACGTGGCATTACTTCTTGACTCCCTCGAGCAGGCTGGTGAAGCGGTCGAACAGGTAGGCGGCGTCGTGCGGGCCCGCCGCGGCCTCGGGGTGGTACTGCACCGAGAAGGCCGAATCGTCGAGCAGGCGGACGCCCTCGACGGCGCCGTCGTTGGCGCAGGTGTGACTGATCACGGCGCGGCCGAACGGGGTGTCGAACTCCTGGCCGGCCTCGCCCTCGAGCGCGAACCCGTGGTTCTGCGCGGTGATGGCGATCCGTCCGGTGCCGTGCTCGATCACCGGGATGTTGATGCCGCGGTGGCCGAACTTCATCTTGTAGGTGCTCAGGCCGAGCGCGCGGCCGAGGATCTGGTTGCCGAAGCAGATGCCGAACAGCGGCAGGCCCTGGCCGAGCACCTCCTTGGTCAGGTGCACCGCGCCGTCGGCGGTGGCCGGGTCGCCAGGGCCGTTGGACAGGAACACGCCGTCCGCGCCGAGGTCGAGGATCTGCTCGAGGCTCGCGTTCGAGGGCAGCACGTGCACCCGGATGCCGCGCTGGGCGAACATCCGCGGGGTGTTGGTCTTGATGCCCAGGTCGATGGCCGCGACCGTGAACCTGGCCTCGCCGCCGACCGGCTCGATGATGTAGCCGTTGTCGGTGCTGACCTCGCCCGCGAGGTCGGCGCCGAGCATGGACGGCTGGTCCTTGACGGCCTGCAGCATGGCGGCGTCGTCGGTCAGCGCAGCGCCGGAGAAGACCCCCGCCCGCATGGAACCGCGGGTGCGCAGGTGCCGGACCAGAGCTCTGGTGTCGATGCCAGCGATGCCGACGATGCCCTGACGGACGAGCTCGTCCTGCAGCGACCCGGTGGCGCGCCAGCTCGAGGTGCGGCGCGCGGGATCGCGGACCACGTAGCCGGCCACCCAGATCTTGTTGGAGTCGCCGGAGGCCTGACGGCCCGCGCTCAGCGCCTCGCCGTCCTCGCCGTTCCAGCCCGTGTTGCCGATCTGCGGGGCGGTGGAGACCACGATCTGGCGGTGGTAGCTCGGATCGGTGAGGGTCTCCTGGTAACCGGTCATGCCGGTGCTGAAGACCGCCTCGCCGAGGGTCTGGCCGACCGCACCGAAGCTGGTGCCGCGGAAGATCCGCCCGTCCTCGAGGACCAGGGCCGCCGGTCCTGTGCCGCTCGCTGATTCAAAGCTGTCACTCACGCGTTCTCTCCGTTCACCCATGCCGGGTACACACTCTTGTCGTCTCCACGGAATCCGGTGTCGATCTCCGTTCCGGTGGGCAGCTCCCACCGGATCACCAGGACCCCGTCCTTGCTCATGACCTTGCCTGCGAGCCCGCGTTCGGTCCGGATCGCCCGGATCGAGGCCTGCGGGATCCAGATCGCCGAGGCGCCGTCTCGTTCGAGCAGCACACCCTTCTCGTGCCTGCTGATGTCGCCGGTCGCGCGGAAGCCGATGTCCCCGACCGCGATCCGGTCCTGCCAGCTGGGCGCGAGGGTGCTGCCCACTAACAGGCCGCTGCTCGGCGGGATCAGCTGCGCACCCAGGTCGGCAGGCACCGCGGGCAGTTCCCCGATCGCGTCCGCCTGACGGCCTGCCCGCTTCTTCCAGCCCCGGTACATCAGGGCCACCATCAGCGCCCAGAAAAGGAGGAAGCCGACCGTCAGCAGGATCCGGTCCGTGCTCATGCCCGCACCTTCCCGTCCAGGACGGTGACCCGGCCGCGCAGCAGGGTGGTGGTGACCCTGGCGCCGAACGTCATCGCGTCGAACGGGCTGTTCTGCGCGATCGACGCCAGCTCCGGTGCCCGCACCGTCCATTCGCGGTCCGGGTCCACCAGCGTGAGGTTGGCCGGCTCGCCGACCGCGATCGGTCGGCCCTGATCGCTCAGTCCGACGATCTCGGCGGGCCGCTCGCTCATGACCCTCGCCACGCCGCGCCAGTCCAGCAGTCCGGTCTCGACCATCGTCTGCGCGACGATCGCCAGCGCCGTCTCCAAACCGAGCATGCCTGGCCTGGCGGCCGAGAACTCGCAGCACTTGTCCTGCTCGGCGTGCGGGGCGTGATCGGTGGCGACGCAGTCGATGACGCCGTCGGCCAGGCCCTGTCGCAGCGCGGCGATGTCGCTGGGTTCGCGCAGCGGCGGGTTCACCCGGTTCACCGCGTCGTAGGTCTCCAGCCGCGAGTCGTCGAGCAGCAGGTGATGCGGGGTGACCTCGGCGGTGATCGAGATGCCCTGTCCGCGTGCCCACTTCATCAGCTCGACGGTGCCTGCGGTGGAGGCGTGGCAGATGTGCACGCGGGCGCCCGCGTCGCGGGCCAGCAGCGCATCGCGGGCGACGATGGACTCCTCCGCGGCCCTCGGCCAGCCCGCCAGGCCGAGCCGGGCTGCGGTCGGGCCCTCGTGCGCGACGGCGCCGACGGTCAGCCGCGGCTCCTCGGCGTGCTGGGCGATCAGGACTCCGAGCGCGCTCGAGTACTCGAGCGCCCGGCGCATGATGAGCGGGTCGTACACGCAGTGGCCGTCGTCGGAGAACATCTTGACCTTGCCGATACCCGACGCCATGGTCGCCATCTCGGCGAGCTGCTTGCCCTCGAGCCCGACCGTGACGGCGCCGACCGGATGGACGTCGACCAGGCCGACCTCCTGTCCCCTGCGCCACACGTGGTCGGTGATCACCACAGAGTCGGCGACCGGGCTGGTGTTGGCCATCGCGAACACCGCGGTGTAGCCGCCGAGCGCAGCAGCGGACGACCCGGACTCGATGGTCTCGGTGTCCTCCCGACCGGGTTCGCGCAGGTGCGTGTGCAGGTCGACGAAGCCGGGCAGCAGCACCTGGCCCGCCGCCTCGATGATCTCGGCGCCCTCGGGTGCGTCCAGTCCTGCGCCGATCCCGCGGATCTCACCGTCGGAGATCAGCACGTCCTGCGGCTCACCCTCGCCGTAGACGCGCGCCCCGCGGATCACGATGTCGCTCACAGCGCCACACCCTCCTCGGTACCGACCAACAACCCGAACAGGACAGCCATGCGAATGTGAACTCCGTTCGTAACCTGCTGCAACACTGCAGCTTTCGGTGAATCCGCGACTGCCGACGCGATCTCCATGCCGCGCAGCATGGGACCCGGATGCAGCACAACGGCATGCTCGGCGAGCATGCCCAGCCGCTTCTCGGACAGCCCGTAGGTGATCGAGTACTCGCGCGGCGACGGGAAGAACCCACCGTTCATGCGCTCGGCCTGCACCCGCAGCATCAGTACCGCGTCGACGCCAGGCAACTCCGCGTCCAGCGAATGCGACACGGTCACCGGCCAGCTCGACACCCCCACCGGCAGCAGCGTGGGCGGCGCGACCAGCACCACCTCCGCGCCGAGCGTGGAGAGCAGGAAGGCGTTCGACCTGGCCACCCGGCTGTGCAGGATGTCGCCGACGATCGCGACCCGCTTGCCCGCGATGGAGCCGAGCCGCTGCCGCAGGGTCAGCGCGTCCAGCAGCGCCTGGGTGGGGTGCTCGTGGGTGCCGTCACCGGCGTTGATCACGGCCGGGCCGTCGTCGCCGTCCGCGGTCCACTCCGCGATCCGGTGCGCGGCGCCGGAGGCCGGGTGCCGCACGATCAACGCGTCGGCCCCCGCGGCCCGCAGTGTCATCGCGGTGTCCCGCAGCGACTCACCCTTGGACACCGAGGAGCTGCTGGCGCTGACGTTGATCACGTCGGCGCTCATCCACTTGCCCGCGACCTCGAAGGACACCCTGGTCCTGGTCGAGTTCTCGAAGAACACCGTCATCACGGTGCGCCCCCGCAGCGTCGGGAGCTTGCGGACCTCGCGCCCGAGCAGGGCCTGCTCGAACCGTTCGGCCTCGTCGAGCAGACCTGTCGCGCTCTCGAGGGTCAGATCCGAAACGGACAACAGATGCTTCACAGATTCGGCTCCCCGCTCGCCTTGTTCGCGCCGCCGCGCGGCGGCATGTTCGCTCCACCGCTCAGCGTCACGCTGTCGACCCCGTCGTGCTCGACCAACTGCACCTTCACGTCCTCGGTGCGCGCGGTCGGCACGTTCTTGCCGACGAAGTCGGCCCGCAGCGGCAGCTCCCGGTGGCCGCGGTCGACCAGAACCGCGAGCTGCACGGCCTTCGGCCTGCCCAGGTCGCGCAGGGCGTCGAGCGCCGAGCGCACGGTCCGCCCGGAGAACAGCACGTCGTCGACGAGGACCACGAGCGCCTGGTCCACCCCGCCCTCGGGCACCGAGGTGCGCTCGAGGGGCCGGTGCGGCTTGGTCCGCAGATCGTCGCGGTAGAGGGTGATGTCGAGCGAGCCGGTCGGGGGGCGGACACCCGAGAACTCCTCGATCTTGTTCGCCAGCCGGTTGGCGAGGGTGGTGCCGCGCGTCGGGATACCGATCAACACCACTCGGGGCGGGTCGGTCTCGGCGTCGAGCGCGGTCTTCTCGATGATCTGGTGCGCGATCCGCGCGATCGTCCGACCAACGTCGGCAGAAGAGAGCAGCTCCCTGGTGACAGGGTGATCCTGGGCCGATGAATCGGCGGAGGATGGCTCGGGCGTGAGCAAGCTGGACCTCCTTCTCCGCCTCTCTGGACGGATCGTTAAAGGATGTCTGACGCCCGCCAGCCTATCAGCGCGGCGCCCGGGAACCCGAAGCGGTTCGGGGTGTGCTGAGCCACAGTCGAACCCCCGTTTCGACCGTGTCCCCGGCCGGACGACGAACGCCGCGGAC